>CAZQIP010000302.1:0-14639 GCA_964593655.1 uncultured bacterium
GAAAAGAGGGGCGCGCCCTACTTTTTTCTACGACGGATGAGTTCCTGCAACAATTCGGATTGAAGGATGCTTCTGATTTGCCCTCACTTGATGAAATCGACGAACTTCTTACCACACCAAACGGGAGTGAATCCGCCCAAAATCTACTGCCAGAGATGATCGAGGAGGGGGCTGAGCAATGAACTACGATGCATGGTTCCAGTGCAGTGAAGGATGTGATGAGACTTATCCACTCACTGAAATTATCTATCGGTGCAGAAATTGTGATGGATTGTTAGAAGTCCAACACAACATGGACATGCTGAAACAACGCAGCGCAGCGGATTGGAAATCCCTCTTTGAGCAGCGCTATAGGCGGACACAATACCCCTATGGCAGTGGCGTTTGGGGAAAAAAGGAATTCGTCTGCCCAAACATTGATGATGATAACATCATCTCTATGTATGAGGGCGGCACCAATCTGTTCTGGGCAGAACGCTTCGGCGAGCAACTCGGCTTACACGACCTCTGGATCAAGCAGTGTGGTAACAGCCATACCGGTTCCTTTAAAGACCTCGGAATGACCGTCTTGGTCTCAATGGTTAACCAGATTATCGCTGAGGCAGGAAATATCCGCGCCGTTATGTGTGCCTCAACTGGCGATACCTCCGCGGCTCTGGCTGCTTATGCATCTGCTGCCGGTATACCCGCAATTATCCTCTTGCCGAAAGCGAAAGTTACGCGTGAACAACTCATTCAACCTATCGCAAATGGCGCACTCACGCTTTCGCTTGAGACAGATTTCGACGGATGCATGGAGATCGTCCAAAAACTTGCTAGACGGAAAGATTTCTATCTCGCTAACTCCATTAATTCTCTCCGCATTGAGGGACAGAAAACAATCAGTATTGAAATCGTACAGCAATTTAACTGGGAAATTCCAGACTGGATAATTATTCCAGGGGGCAACCTCGGCAACGTCTCCGCACTCGGACTCGGTTTTTTAATGATGTACGATCTCGGTATCATTGACAAACTGCCGCGCATCGCTTGCGCTCAGGCTGAACGTGCGAACCCGCTCTACCGAAGTTATCAAACCGGGTTCACGGAGTTCAGCGCGATTACAGCACAATCGACACAAGCAACAGCAATTCAGATCGGAAACCCCGTCTCGGTGCATCGCGCCATCCGGACCTTGAAACGATTTGACGGTATTGTTGACCAAGCGACAGAACCTGAACTCGCAGACGCTGCCGCAAGAGCAGATAGAACAGGGTTGTTCAATTGCCCACACACCGGCGTGGCGTTGGCAGTGCTGATAAAAATGGTGGCGCGTAAACAGATTCAACCCGATGACAGGGTCATTGTTATCTCCACAGCAACCGGTCTCAAATTCCCAGATTTTAAGGTAGCATATCACAACGTCGATCCCGGTGAACCTGCCCCTCGCTACCTAAATGCCCCCATTGAATTGGAAGCAGACTATGAAGGTGTCTTGAAACAGATTGCCGAACATCTTGAGGCATAACACCTGTCTATAGAGAGGCAACTCAATCGTCCAACGGAACAGCGATAAACATTTGCAACAAATCCACAAAATATGGTATAATCTAACCGTTAACTTATAAACTTCATCAAAATTAATAAGCAATAGGAGTGAATGAATGTCAGAACTGTATCAGCCTAAGCCTGAGCACAAGTTTACCTTTGGATTGTGGACCGTCGGTAATCCAGGACGCGACCCATTTGGTGATGTTGTCAGGCCACCTCTGAAACCTACTTACACTGTCGAAAAACTAAGTGAATTGGGCGCGTATGGTGTCAATTTACACGATAACGACCTCGTGCCATTTGATGCTTCAGCCGCTGAACGCGATAATATTGTTAGCGAATTTAAAAAGGCGCTTTCAGATCACGGCATGAAGGTACCGATGGCTACAACCAATCTTTTTTTCCATCCGATCTTTAAAGACGGTGCCTTTACTTCCAACGATCCGAAGGTACGCGCATTCGCTATTCAGAAAACATTAAATGCTATTGATCTCGGTGTGGAACTCGGGGCAACAGTTTACGTCTTTTGGGGCGGACGCGAAGGTGCTGAAGTGGATGCCGCTAAAAACGGACCAGATACCGTCAAGTGGAACCGTGAAGCCATGAACTACTTCACACACTACGTCAAAGATCAAGGATATGACCTCCGATTCGCGCTTGAGGCAAAACCGAATGAACCGCGCGGCGACATCTATCTACCCACAACCGGCCACATGCTTCACTTTATTGAAACGTTGGATCACCCGGAAATGGTCGGTGTCAACCCCGAATTCGCCCATGAAACGATGGCAGGGTTAAACTTCATCCACGGGGTCGCACAAGCTTATGAAGCCGGTAAACTCTTCCACATTGACCTCAATGACCAGAAGATGAGCCGTTTCGACCAAGACTTGCGCTTCGGTTCCGAAAACATCAAAAGCGCGTTTTTCCTCGTCAAATTCCTTGAGGACGTAAACTGGGACGGCAACCGCCACTTTGACGCACACGCCTACCGAACTGAAGATGAACAAGGGGTCTGGGACTTCGCCGCAGGATGCATGCGCAGCTACCTGATTTTGAAGGACAAAGCACGCCGTTTCAACGAAGATGCAGAAATTCAAGGAATTCTCGCGGAACTGCAAGCACGGGATCCTGAACTTGAAGCACTCATGACAAACTATAACGCCGAGAGCGTCGGAAAACTGAGAAAGATAGACTTTGAACCGGATACCCTCGCGCAAAAAGGACTCGGATACGAGAAATTGGATCAGCTCACATTTGAAGTTTTAACGGGAGTCAGGTAAGTGAAACTTTTACCGAACCGTAAGGAGTAGTTGGCAGTCGCTTGTCGGTAAAGAGGTTTCGTCTTACATTGGTTACTACTAAAGATAGCCTCAAACCCTGTAGCTCGTAATGAAATGGAGAGCGGATTTAAGGAACGCATCCGATAGGTCTAACGCCCGTTGTTCCTCCGCAAGGTAAAATTAAAAAATGAACACGCTTATTATTGCGGTTTTGAGCTTTATCGGCTTCATCGTCGCCTATCACACGTATGGTAAATGGTTGGCGAGAAAAATTTTTGGATTAGATGCCCAAGCGACGGTGCCGAGCCAAGAACTGAAAGATGATGTCGATTATGTTCCGACCAAGAAAGAGATCATTTTTGGACATCACTTCACAAGCATTGCTGGCACAGGACCCATCGTAGGCCCCGCAATCGCCGTCTTTTGGGGATGGTTACCGGCATTGCTATGGGTCGTTCTCGGATCGATCTTTATCGGGGCTGTCCATGATTTCGGCGCGCTTGTTGTCTCACTCCGCAACCGCGGGCAAAGCGTCGGTGAAGTCGCTGGCAGAATGATAGGACCCCGCGCAAAATTTCTCTTCCTTTTCGTCCTCTTTATGGGCTTGACAATTGTCCTCGCAATCTTCGGTTTAGTCATCGCCCTCATTTTCTCCTACTATCCTGAATCTGTGTTATCCGTTTGGGTGGAAATCCCGCTCGCCGTAGCCATCGGTCTCTGGATCTACCGCAGAGGTGGGAACATCCTCATTCCTTCCATTGTCGCACTCGGTATTATGTACATAGCGATGGGAGTCGGGGCATACCTCCTGCCAATTGATTTAAGTCAAATATTCGGTATCCCCTTACTTGGACAAACTTACCTGAACGTCGTAGTCGTCTGGACATTAGTGCTTTTTGTCTACTGCTTTATCGCCTCAGTACTGCCAGTATGGACACTCCTGCAACCACGTGATTTCATCAACAGCCACGAACTCGTCCTGGCACTGCTCCTATTGATTCTCGGACTCGCCGTGGCGGGTTTCACCGGCAAAGCAGATTTAGTCGCATCCGCACCCGCCGTCGCATCAGATATCCCACCCGATGCGCCACCGATTTGGCCCTTTCTTTTCATTACAATCGCGTGTGGTGCTGTTAGCGGCTTCCACTGTATGGTAAGCTCCGGCACCTCCAGCAAACAGGTCGAATCCGAAGGCGATGCGCAATACGTAGGCTACGGCGCAATGTTGCTTGAGGGCGGACTCGCTGTCATCGTTATTCTCGCGTGCTGTGCAGGCATCGGTATGGGGATTTTCAATCGGACTGGCACCGGCGCAAATTACACGTTTGAACCTATTGTCGCAGCAGAAAGTGCTGTCCCCGTTACCAATCACGATGCATGGAGAACCCGCTATGCTACTTCCGAAACAGTGACAAATGCTGATGGTACAACAAACGTGATTGGGGGTTGGGCAAGCCATAATCTCAAGGCAAAGGTAAGCGCGTTTGTTGATGGTGGTGGGAATTTCCTCGCTTCGCTTGGCATCCCACTCAAGATGGGCATTGCGATTATGGCGGTTCTCGTCGCCAGTTTCGCTGCCACAACGCTGGATACAGCAACACGGCTTCAGCGGTACGTCATCTTTGAACTCGCGCAGACGGCTAATATCAAGCCCCTAACAAACCGGTACATCGCTACAGCGTTTGCCTTGGTCCTCGCTGCAGCTGTCGCCTTACTGCAGGGACCGAGTGGGCCCGGTAGCGGTGGTTTGACCCTCTGGCCCCTCTTTGGCGCAACGAACCAACTTTTGGCAGGATTAGCCTTTATGGTGATCGTCTTCTATCTTGTCCGCCGGAATAAACCGATCTGGTTCGCGTTCCTCCCGATGGTTGTCATGCTCATCATGCCCGCGTGGGCAATGCTGCATCAAATGTTCGACCCGCAGACCGGATGGCTCTTTACCGGCAAATACCTGCTCTTCGGATTCGGTGTTGTTGTAGAGGCGTTGCAGGTCTGGATGGTCGCTGAAGGGGTCATCGCATGGCGAAATGCCCGCGGGAATTACCCAGAACTCCCGCCGTTGGAAAGTGTTGCTGCCGATTAAATCGCCACCCATACAACTTCGAGGCATCAGTTCTACCGTGCAGTAGAGGGTAAGGGAATGTCAGCAATCTCAAAAAAACAAGCAAAAACCGAAGACCTCCACAACTATCCTTTCGATGCAGACATCTTCCGAAGGACATTCAACAGATACGTTGAAAGATTCAATACTCTCTTCATCGTTTCAGTCCTCTTGATGTGCTCACCTTTCGTAACATACGCGATTGCATGGTATTTAGGGGAAGCAAAAGTTGATGTTACAGGTTTCTTAAACCTTTGGCATGCGGGTGAGTCTCTACTGTTAGACGTGGGATTTCCACATATAGTATTCGGAGTGTTTGCTTCCGGAATTATTTCAGTGGGTCACTTCGCTTTTGGGCTTATCTCAGTCGGTGGTTTTTCTTTTGGCGTGATTTCAATCGGGATGTTCAGCTCTTGCGGCATTATATCTATAGGTGTTATGTCCTCTGTTGGTGTTATCGCAATTGGATATGCACGCGTTTATGGAGTCATCACTATCGCTATAGGGAGCAAAAAACCTTTTGAAAAAGGCGTATACATGAACGGAAAGGCTTTCGGGATTATTGCGATCGGGCGGCAGGCGCACGGGATTTATTCGCTATCTTACGGAGAGGAAGGCGAAGGCACGTATCAGTTTTCACCGAAACGTCAGGACCCAGAAGCCATCGCACTCTTTACGAGTTGGTTCAAGAAGTTCAAAAACACATTCGTTTTGCCTTCTTAATCCGATACATGCTTCTGTAAAACGCACCTTACCTTATCATCGTCCTTTACATTTACAGACGAATCGAGCAGCTGAAACGGTGATGCGTCGAACTCTGCCTTGAGGTCCTTAAAAAAGAAGTGATGCACATAGGTTGATGCTCCCGAATAAAAATTATCGCCTTCTTCCAATGTCTCATAGTCCGTTGCAAATTGATGATAGTTGTCGTCGTAAATCGGTTCGTAATTGTCAAAAACGGCATCAAGGATGGGTTGAGATATAAAAAGTTGACCGTCCGAATAGAGTACTCGCGCGATCTCTTCTAAAAACGCGATTCTTGCATCACGATGTGGTATATAACAGTAGACGTTCTCCAAAAAAGCCGCTGCGAATGATGCATCAGGAAACGGCAGTGTCGGCGGTTCATAATGCAGAAAGGTCATGCCAATACCCTTTTTCTCAGCAATTTGTTTTGCTTGTGCAATCTGTTTTTCGGCGATATCAATGCCGGTTGCAGTGTATCCCTGCTGTGCGAGTGCAAAGCACAATCGACCTGACGCACAACCGGTATCCAACAGACAACTACCTGCTGGGTATTTCTCAACAAACACCTGTTCGTGCTGGCTCAATCCCTGTTCCGCTTCCTCCCGACGGCTATCCAACTCATTAGATAGGTTGAATTGTGCTCTCACGGAGTTTAGTAATCTTTGGGATTCTTGTAGCTTTTTGGTTTTCATATAGAAATTGCACTCTCATTGCTGCTTCCTTTGCAACTCAGGATCGCCTTCTGGAGATCCCGACAAATGTTCGTCAAACCAAGTAAGTACCCGCTGCCAATAGTCAACCACATTCGGATAACGTCCGTCTTGCGGTGTATGCCCTTCATCCTCATATCTCGCCAAAACTGCCTTTTTTCCGAGTCTACGTAAACCGGAGAACATTTCTCCTGCCTGCGGGACAGCAGAGTCGTCTAATGCGCCAACAATCAATAATAAGGGAGTTTCCACTTTGTCAAGAAAAAAGATAGGGGAGTTTTCAATATATCGCTCGCGGAATTCCCAAAGGGAACCCCCCATTTTGCCCTGACTCCTCTCCGCCCAAGTGATCCAAGGGCTATCTCCGCCTTCTGTTAAATATCCATAGACACTAATCAAATTGCTAGCCGGTGCACTACTGACAGCAGCCGCAAACCGAGACGTTTGCGTAATTAAGGCATTGACACAGTACCCTCCGTAACTGTGCCCCATCACCCCTAAACGTTTGGCATCAGCGATTCCCATGTCAACGACTGCATCTATACCAGAGAGAACACACTCGGTTAATTCCTGAATCGGTGCGTTGGTTTCCATAGGCATATCTGGGAGAAAGACAACGTAACCTTGCTTCGTGAGCAGAAAATTATGTCCCGTACCATCTGTTCCGAAATCGTTGCCCCTGTGTGATAAAAAAGAACCACCATAAACCTGTGTGATTAACGGGTAACTCTGTCCTTCAACATAGTCTGGGGGGAACAACAATGCGCCCCTTAACTGTTTGCCAACGGGAGTCTGCCAAGTAATACTCTGAGAAGTACCGAGAGGTGCCTTTTCAATGCCGGAATTTAGGCGGGTAAGTTGTCTTGGGTTTTGAAAGTCAGCATCCGCTATCCACATCTCGGACGGATGGTTTATATCTTCAACACTATAGAAAATATCACCCGTCTGAGGTGCAACATCCATATTTCCCTCCCTATTATACACCCGCGTTTCTTCAACCAACCTCGTGATTTTCCGAGTTTTCAGGTTGATGCGATGAAACCCATGTGCTGTCCCCCTCAATGTCTGAACGGACACCGACTCAGTATTGTCTGGTGACCAGACGGTATCTGCTTCAGCTTGTCGAACAAGCCGAACAACACGTCGGTCAAACCCATCTGTTAGTTTTTCAATGGCTCGACTGGCGACCTCAATGTGCCAAAGCTGCCCTCGGGCAACACAGAATAGGTGTTGACTATCTGTACTCCATAAAGGCGGGTGTGAACTGTTTGCCAGTTCAATATCGGTACGCTGCGTGAGATTTACTTGGCTACCGTCAGTTGTCGAAATCAGAAAAAGCTCCGATTTTGATGCTTCGGTTGAGACGGGATACCCCTCTGTTGTATAAGCAATATGGCGACCATCTGGAGACCAACTAAACAAAAGTCCATGGAACTTAAGTGAATCTGCGATCAACTTTGGCGAAGTGCCATCAAGCGGAAAAATATAAAATTCGTACATTCCTTGAGCGTTTTCTAATTTCTCAAACCCTCGAAAGTTCACAACCCCTACAGTTGTACCATCAGGTGAAAGACGAAGACCAAATGGATGGAATCCCTGCGCTAACGTCTGGACTTCACCCGTTGCGACTGTTATCACGCCTACATCTGAGCGAAACCAATGTCCCCACGAGGGCCACCATAGCTCAGATTCATCTTCGCGGTTTTCTTTGTTTACAGGTGTTTCCTCAGGAGCACAACTCGCAAAGACTGTAACAGATTCCGTTTCTTTGTCTGGCAGTGTTTCTTCGATCACCTCTGTTTCCGGTTGCAGCTTGACGACGATACGCGTTCCATCAGGGGTCCAGAGCGGGGGTGGACCGCTCTGCAAAAATGGTCGAATTGTGACCTCACTCGCGAGTCGCGGCTCATTTTCGCCTCTTTCCCATATCCATAACTGTGCCTTCCCATGCTTATCCGAATAAAAAGCCAGTTTCTCTCCATCCGGTGACCATGCAGGTCTATAACTTGTCCCCCAATTCGGTGTGAGATTTCGTGATTCTCCGTTCTTAACAGTAGCAAGCCAAATTTCACTTCCTTCAAACCCCTTGTTCAAACCTGATGGTAGGAAACGTTCAGATATCCTCCTTGCTTGATGTCTACGATAATTCTGAACAACAACAGCAAGTTGATTGCCATCAGGCGAAACAGCAATTGAATGAGAACGAGAGAGAAGTTCTAAGCAAAGAATATCATTAATACTCTCCCACCTATCGGTATACTTCATAATTCCATCCTTGTCGATCAAATCAAATTTTCTAACCCGGTGAGAAATCCGTAATAGCTGTTAATTCTGATTCCGCTATCAAGAGTGGCATACCCCGCAACACACCGCGGTTTGGGGTACATATCAGATAGGTCATCGACTCAAGTATCGCAACCACAAGTTCTTTGTTACGCGGATCCGGTTTCCCTACCTCCACATAATAGTCTTCGCCATGTTTCTGATAAGCAATACTGAAAATACGTTGGTCTGAGACATCCCAATCCAGTGTCTCTTCCGCAAATTTCCTAACAGATTCCCAGACTTCCTCTGCTTGGGCATCGTCTTTCGCTTTAGGAATAAAAAACTTTGTTTCTGTAGTCATTTTGATTCCTCTCAAAAACCTTCTGGTACAGGGAACATTGTGATTTAGAAATTCTGAAGTGATAGCACCTATCCATCAGCTAGGCAGCTACTTTTTCCGTAAAGTAGCGATCTAACAATTCTTCCAAATCAAACAGAGAGCCATTTAAATGGACAGGATCGATTGTTAATTCTGTTGCCTTGAGGACAAGATCATCTAAAAACTCTGATGTAATAACGGTATTGTCCAGATCAAACAGATAATGATTTAATTGGACAAAATCCGCGTTTATTTTCTCTGAAAATGCGGTTCTCCCTCGGTTCACTGCGTTAATGCGATCCTCAATTTGCGCTGCAAGCAACCGCTTTCGCGTAGATTCCACTACTTCCTCAAAAATGCCCTCCTCCTTGAGAAAATCATCAAAATCACCACCGCTATATTTATTCATAATCAGCCTCCCATTTTGTGGTAATCCGAAAGAAGGCGAGGCACAGAGACCTCGCCTAACAATAAACATCGGGGTTTACCAGAAGTATACGCTATGCTGAGAGTCCCTCAACAGCCGCAAAGAAATCAGCGTTTGATGCGCTAAATCCATACTGCTGCTCCACCTCCCGAATAGCGATCTCCGTTGTGAAGAGGTTATCGTAGGTATCTGGGAACTCCACACCGGTCGTGGCATCGCGGAGCAGCACCATGTTATAACCATACCTTGACATAGATCGGATACCGTAATCCCTGCCCAATACACACCAATTCGTTGCGAAACCAGCAAAGATCAGATGCAAGATACGCCGCGCCTCCAACAACGCATGCAGCTGCTGCCCCGTTGCAATAACAAAGTCATTATCTTGGACATCAATCGCAGGCGAGACAGCGAGTTGTGAAGCAAGTTTATCCCAATGGATACCGATGCCCGGCGGTTGACTACGAGGACCGCGGTAAACGGCGTAGTCACCCTCACGACCTCGGAAATCGGAGGGCGGCCACGCCGAAGGTGTAGACGGTTCGGGCGGCTTGTGGCGTTTGAGTTGCGGATACTGCTCCGCCACCGGTGGCGATGGCGCATGCACAATCGTCAAACCTGCTTGCCGCGCCGCAGCTATCGCTGGCACAACGCACTCGGTCGTTATCTGCGCCGCGCGTTCTATCCAACTTTCAATGAAATGCACGTTCCACAGATCCACGAGGACCAAAGCCGTTTCATCAACCGGCAACGGCATCTCAAACTCACGGCGAATGAATGCCGTTTCACGACACGGCACATCTGCCGGCGTACTATCCTGAAAGTAGCGGACACGCAAATCTAACGTTTTCATTCTGGCTCCTGAAATAGTGATGCGTCCAGTTCAGCATTCAACGTGACACCTGTTACTGAAACATCGGAAGAGAGTTCACCATTTGAATTCTGAAGAACATGATGCGCTATTTTAATGCCATCAACATCACGATAATCACCCAAGAACGTTTCCTGGTTTGCTACCACACCTTGGGCAACTTCACGATATGTGAGTTTTACAATATAGTGTGTCTCCTCGCTAATGAAAATTCGCAACGCATCCCCAGAAGGTTCAGAGACGAGCAGGATGTGCGTCGGCTTGTCCTGGACATCTTCACTCCCAGCATACTGGACCTGGATATCGTTTTCCAAGAGGTGTGTTAGAAGCCATACAGGTTCCCGGGCGATTGTATTTTTAAAGGCGTTAGCAGCTTCAGGTGGAAAAGGTTGAATACCCATCGGTGTTACCGCAAACGCAGTGGAACCATCGTAGATTTGAGTTATCTCCATTTGGGGCAACTTTAAATCTTGCCTCAATTTGTCAGGATAGAGATAGTATGATTTCGCCTCTACCTGCATCTGTCCCATCGGTGAATTGGCTGTAATGCGCCCTTCCACAACAATGTTTTTGACGGATTTCAACTTCTCAAGTCCACCGTGTGCTTCCACTGCTGCCGCGAGGATTTCTTTAGCTTGTGCCATGTCCGCTTCACTCGCTTCTGGCATCGGTTCCGCAGGTGGTGGTGCCGGTTGCGCTATCTCAATCTCGTTGACCGCGCCGAACTCATCAAGCGGTCGGTCGAAACTATCCTTATTACCGACGGTGACGATAGTGAGCGCATCTGGATGGAGATACTTTTGTGCAACTGCCTGCACATCTTCCGCCGTGACTTTGGCAATGTTGTCAGTAAAGGTTTCAAGGAAATCAGGAGCAAAACCACGATAAGCAAGCATCATCTGTTGAAATGCGATTTGAGAACTGCTCTCGAAACCGAAAACAAACGAATTGATGAGCGAATCTTTCGTCCGCTGTAGCTCCGCCTGCGGCACGGGGGTATCTCGGAGCCCCTTGACGACATCAATAATGAGCGAAATCGCCTCTGCTGTTTTGTCCGTACGCGTTTGCGAATAAGCGAACCATTCCCCCGGATTCGTGTAGTAGCTTGTTTGCATGATACTGCCTACCATGTAGGCGAGACCGTGCTTCTCACGCACTTCCCGCATGAGACGCGAGGTGAAACCACCCTCTCCGAGAATATCGTTCATGACGCGGAGCGCGAAATAGTCCGGGAAATCGGGGGTGCGTTTGATACCGAAATGCCCGATGAGCATTACCGACTGAGGGAGATCTTTGAAAATATAATTGACAGACGGTTCCAACGTCGCATCTACTGTTGGAACGTCTGGAAACGTTATCTCTGTGGATTCCCAACCCTCGAACACCTCTTCAAGCTGCGGAATCAAGGTTTCGGTATCAAAATCACCCGTAATCGCGAGCATCATATTGTCCGGATGATAATACTTCGCATGAAACGCTTTGAGATCATCAACGCTGATGCTTTCTATCCCCTCAATTTCTGAATACCACCCGAACGGATGATCCATCCCGTATAGGAGTGCTGAGAAGTTACGCCACGCAAGTTGAATAGGATTATCATTCCGGCGACGAATGCCTTCAACCGCTTGCTGCTTGCGAAGTTCCAATTTTTCCGCGCGAAAAGCAGGGTTTCTGAGGACATCCGCAAAGATTTCTAATCCCTTTTCAATGTCCTCTGCAAGCGTTGAAAGGTTAACTGTACCATATTCACGGGACATACCGACTTCAACGGAAGCCGCCATAGATTCTAATGCCTCGTTCAACATGTCCGGCTCACGCGCCATTGTCCCACCAGTGCGCATAACGCCCGCGCAGATGGAGGCCAAGCCCACTTTATCCGCCGGATCATAGATGTCCCCGGTTTTAATCAAGCCGTTGATGTTGAAAAGCGGCAGCTCGTGGTCCTCAAGCAGGTAGAGTGTCATCCCATTTGAGAGTACCCGTTTCTCTGGAACCGGCGGTTTAAACGTAATCGGTTCAAAGGTGAGTGCCTCGTGGGGTTTCGCGAATGTAGGTTGAACACCGCACACAATGAAATAGGTGATGAGTACAGCGATGACAAGCCCGGTAGATGTTCGTCCCTTCATTATTCTTTATCCTCCGCATTGTCACCGGCGGGGGCTACATCCTCTTTTTTGACGAGTGTGCCGACGGTGCGGTTACTTTTCGTGAAATACGTTTTCGCGACCTTCATAATGTCCTCTGGCGTGATTTTATACATATTTTCGCGCCAACCCAGGATATAACGCCAGTCGCCAGCGATGCCTTCATAGAAAGCCAACTGCTGCGCCATTCCAGCGTTTGAACTGAGGTTCCGAATGAAACTGGCATCAACCTGTTTAAGAATCCGTTTAAATTCCTTGTCCGAAACAGGTTCGGTTTTAAGCCGTTCAAGTTCCGCATAGATTGCTGCTTCAACATCAAGGGTCGTGTGTGGTGAACGCGGTGTGCCATTTAGAACAAAAAGATTATTGTAACGCGCACCTGGATACCCATTGATTGAATTAGCAGAAACGGCTATTCCCTCCTCAACAATATTTTTGTAGAATCGGGAAGTGCGTCCATCGGAAAGGATCGCGCTAATCATATCCAGGACATAGTCGTCAAAATGTGTAAGTGTCGGCTTATGATAGCCAATCATCAGCTGCGGCTCCGCGTCATATTCGACTTCAATCCGGCGTTCGCCTTCCTGCGGTAGCTCTTCAGTTGTCACTTCGCTCGGAAGCGGTTGTGACTGCATATCACCAAAATACTTGTCTATAAGGGCAATCGTATCGTCTATGTCAATATTCCCGACGATCACCATGACGGAGTTATTCGGCGCATAGTGGATCTTGAAGAATTCTTCCGCTTTGCGCCGATTCAGCATCGCAATATCGGAAGGCCACCCGATAATCGGCATGCCGTACGGATGTGCAGTAAAAGCAGCAGCGATAAACTGTTCATAGAGTTTGCCACCGGGACGCGTATCCACACGCATCCGGCGCTCCTCTTTCACTGCTTCGCGTTCCACATAAAATTCACGCAGCACAGCGTTTTTAAGACGGTCGGACTCAAGCATTGCCCACAACTCTAACTTGTTAGATGGCAATTCCACTGTGTAAATCGTGTAGTCAACAGAGGTACCAGCGTTGAATCCGGTGCTACCGTGTTGTGTATAGATTTCAGTATATTCACCGGTGACAATCCACTCTTTCGCGAGCTCCTGTTGCGCTTTAAGTGCCTTTTCCAATTCGGCAACCTTATCAGCATCTGCTCTTGAACCTTTCGCACGTTCCATGTCGAGCGCATCGCCTATCCGGTCAATTTCAGCAAGCACGACTTTTTCTTGTTCATAGTCCTTTGTGCCAATCGTTTTTGTGCCTTTGAACAGCATGTGTTCCAACATGTGAGCGATACCACGCGTATCGTCCGACTCATCCACGGACCCCGCTTTAAACAGGATGTACGGCGCGACAGTCGGCGAGGTGTCACGTTTAATCATCAACAACTTCAGACCGTTCGGAAAAACATGCTCCACCACACGGTCTGCAAGGTCCTGCGCTGATGCTATGCCCGTCAACGCAACAAGGCATAGGATCAGCAAATAACGTATTAGTTTCATTTTACATAATCACGGCAGTTTTAACTCAGAATATGCCGCTTCCTTTCCATATAAAAAACCCTCAGTCATAAGACGGGGTACAGGATTTTCTCATATAAACTTCAATTGGAAAATTAAATTGTAGAACAAAGGCGAAAGAAGCCTCGATTGAATCATCGAGGCTCCCTACGCTTACTCTTTTTCAAGATCACCCAGTAACCCGACAAGGGCAAATCTGATGTGTGATGAGAGCGCAGAATTCTCCGCGCGGAGGTCTGCACCTTCTTCGTCTGGATACATGACATGTGATGCCACCGCGCGTTTTACCCACCGTTCCGCTCGGTCATCATAAGGAATATATTTCTCTTTCGGAGCAGTGCAGGCTGGACATTCTTCGGGTGGGCTAGCCGCTTCTTTCCACAAATAGCCACAAGCTACACAAACAAACATTGTAGAGTCCTTTCTCTGTACCTCAGAAGATTAATATTTGAATGCTGAATCGCCAAAATTATTAATCCTCTGGAGATCGAAATTACAGGTTTCAAAATTATGATTAATAACCACATTTTAGCAGATTATATTCTAAGATGCAAGTTTAAAATTCAGACCACGCATTCATACTTTGTCGTAATGCATCTAACAGCTGAATGTAACGTTCTTTCTGTTTGGCATTCTTGCCCGCATCAACGAGCTGTTTCCAGAAA
>CAZQIP010000303.1:0-35203 GCA_964593655.1 uncultured bacterium
GTGGTTTTTCTGAGTCACTACGATGCCATCTCATGCTCTAAAAATCAAGCAACTTTTTCAAAACAAACGCATTTTCATAGTGCTATACCTACGATCTATTGATGATTACTGACTCCTTGATAGATTTG
Organism: uncultured bacterium; assembly: GCA_964593655.1. Lineage (GTDB taxonomy): Bacteria > Poribacteria > WGA-4E > WGA-4E > WGA-3G > WGA-3G. The sequence continues at coordinate 129 of CAZQIP010000303.1, forward strand.
ATAAATACCAGTCGAATTAATTTTTTAATCTTCATTTTACAGGCGAAATCACTATATCACAAGTTGATGCCAGAGTCAAGTGACCCTTTCTCAATAAAAGCTTCAGAATGGCATTATTGCACCGTGATTGTATGTTGCTCAAATTTACATAATCCTATAGGCGCGTTTTGGACGCACATATTAACGGGGTCTAATCCCTAACCTGATTTTGACAGGGGTCCCATAGTCAATAACGTATGGGGCAGAAAAAATCGGAGTAAAACTCCAAGAGGTAAAGAATGAAAACGTATACATTTTGGTTAGTTCGGTTGTTCGTAATGGTTTGTATTTTCGCAGTGGGCAGTGTTCCAATGGTTTACGCAGATGCCCACGAAATGGGTGAAGAGATGGCAGAAGAAGAGGCGTCAGGTGCTTCCGGATGGTTCCGAACCGATACAGATAGTTTGGGAACACAGATTTGGGTTGGCGCGAGCCATTCCCCAAGCTTCCTCGGCGGTCTCTCCCTGGATACTGATATTTACGTCGTTGGTACATTCGGTGAATTGGACATTGGTCTTGGCATTCCAGTTGTTGATAGTGATTCAATGTCCCTCAGTTTCTTGCCTATGGTAGGTATTGGATTTGATTATGCAGCGGCGAATGGTCCCTCTTCCTTGATCGCACCGCAGCTGTTCACCTATCTCACTGCAGGCTCTCTCTATTTTGAATCGTGGATCCAAGGGTTCTTCAATTCGCCTTTCGATTACGGCGACGATTCAATCTATACACGCGACTTTATCCTTTATTCGGTCAATGATACGCTCGCTATTGGTCCCCAAGTAGAAGTAACGATCGGTTTAGGTGATGAAGGCGGACTCAGCAGTATGGTTGTTGGCGGTCGTGCAAATGTCGGCTACGGTGAAAATAACACACTCGGTGTCTTTGTCGGATTTGAAACCCAAAAGGGTGACGATGAAACAGGACTTACCGGTAGAATGACTTTCGTCCGCACTTGGTAAAGATGGAAACTATCAGTTGTTAGTTATAAGTTATTGGTAACAAGAGATGTTTGATGTATCAATCTCTCTTCACTGACGACTGACAACTGATAACTGACTGCTGTTCTACAAGGAGATATTCCAAATGAAGAGAAAGGTTATCATAACAGTTTTTGTGCTCACCTGCCTCCTGAGCCTGAACGTTTTTGCCCTAAACGGATCTGTTGAGGGTGAGCAGGTTTCGGACGCAAAGTATATGGCAGACACACTGCTGGTACTCATCGCTGCATTTCTCGTTTTCTTTATGCAGGCAGGGTTTGCTATGGTAGAATCCGGATTCACACGTGCCAAGAACGCCGTCAACATTCTCATGAAAAACTTGATGGACTTCTCTATGGGGTCAATCGCTTATTGGGCAATCGGCTTTGCCATCATGTTTGGTACCGGTAGCGCATTCATGGGAACAAGCGGATGGTTTGTACCGTCGGATTCCACAGCGTTTGCTTCATTAGAGTGGAGTTCCGTACCGACGCACGCCGCATGGCTCTTCCAGCTCGTTTTCGCCGCTACCGCCGCAACTATTGTCTCTGGCGCAATGGCAGAACGGACACAGTTCAAAAGTTATCTGATTTATAGTGTCTTCATCACCGGTATCATCTATCCGATCGTTGGACACTGGATTTGGGGTGGCGGTTGGTTGGCAAATTTCGGCGCAGGGATGCTTGATTTTGCCGGTTCAACGGTCGTCCATTCAACAGGCGGTTGGCTCGCACTGACGGGTGCCATCGTCTTGGGACCCCGACTTGGTAAATATGATGCGGACGGGAAACCGAGACCGATTGCCGGGCACAATCTGCCGCTCGCCGCACTCGGTGTCTTTATCTTGTGGCTCGGTTGGTTCGGGTTTAACCCCGGTAGCCAGATGGGGGCTGACGCAGCAGATATTTCTCTCATCGCCGTAACTACAAACATCGCTGCTGCCGCAGGGGCTATTACTGCTATGATCACAGCATGGATGTTCCTCGGTAAACCCGATGCCGGTATGTCACTCAACGGCGCACTCGCTGGCTTAGTCGCGATTACTGCAGGTTGTGCTTTTGTCAGTCCAGTATCCGCCGCAATCATCGGCGCACTCGGTGGTATTGTGGTTGTCCTTAGTGTCCTATTGTTAGAGCGTATGAAAATTGACGATCCAGTCGGCGCTATCTCTGTTCACGGGACGTGTGGCGCATTAGGCACAATCCTTCTTGGATTCTTCCATAGTGATCAGGGAATTTTCTTCGGGGGTTCGTTCGGATTCCTCGGCGCACAGATCGTCGGTGTCGTCGCGGTCTTCATATGGTGTCTCGTTACTGGATTTATTCTCTTCTACGGGATCAAAGCAATTACAGGCTTGCGGGTCACAGAAGAAGAAGAACAGGCAGGGCTTGACTACGAAGAACACGGCGCAAGTGCATACCCTGACTTTAACGTCTCTTCAATACGGTAAACACATCACTCAGGTAGCCTTCGTGCTACACATTGAATAGGGACCACCCACAGGAAGTTTCACTTATATTCCTGAGTTGTACTTCACGGCTTGTGGGTGTTCCCTTTTGCTGTTTGAATTCTATTTGCTACCTTCGTGCCGAAATTAGCACTTGATACGACTCTAATATTCTGCTAAAATAGCAAATCAACACCTTTCTATAGTAAAGTTGAAGATGTTTTAAATCGGTAATCCCGATTTCCCCAGGACCGGTAGGTGCGGTTTGGAACCGAAAGCCGAAGCTATCCCACCCGTTACTGGGAAGGAGCATCGGGCTTCGCCAAGAAATTACCGAATTAACTTTTTAATCTTCATTGAAACATGATAGATGTCCCACTTTGCTGGCAAGCTACAAACTTCGTTGGCGAAAGTGTATTCTTAATTGATGGATCAGACGAAGGTGTCTGTCCTGACCCAAACAACAAAACAAGCAACTGCTGCTTGTAAATATTATGGAGGATTCCGATGCAACAACGATGTGCATCACTGTCAGCACTTTTCGCTGCAAGTTTTGGCTCGCAAGCTGCGCCAAAAAGACGAGCGGCTTACACGCGAATTGGAGCGATAATCGTTATTTTATTAATATGTGGCGTGCCGAGTTTGGCAATGGCACAAGATGCAACAGCCCCTGATTCCGGCGATACCGCTTGGATGCTTACCTCAACGGCACTTGTGCTCTTTATGACTATCCCTGGACTCGCACTCTTCTATGGAGGGCTCGTGCGCGTCCAAAATGTACTCTCTGTGCTTATGCAATGTTTTGCATTGACAGGGTTGATTACTATTGTGTGGATAATCTGCGGCTATAGTCTCGCTTTCAACACCGCCGGTATGGAGGCTGGGAAGATCACCCTCACTTCTTTTGTCGGTGGACTCGGCACCATGTTCCTGAAGGGTATTGGTGTAGAGACGCTCTCTGGAACTATCCCCGAAACTGTTTTTGTTACCTTCCAGTTGACATTCGCGATTATTACACCCGCATTGATCGCTGGCGCGTTCGCAGAACGCATGAAATTCTCAGCGATGTTGATTTTCTCTGTGCTCTGGTCGGTGGTTGTGTACGCACCGCTCTGCCACATGGCGTGGTCCGGCGACGGTTCGCTATTTGGTGATATTATCGGCGCACTGGATTTCGCGGGGGGAAATGTTGTTCATATTAACGCAGGGGTTGCGGCGTTAGTCGCTGCTATCTTGGTCGGGAAGCGGATCGGGTACCAGACAACAGCAATGCCGCCCCATAGCTTAACACTCACCGTCGTCGGTGCGTCGATGCTTTGGGTAGGTTGGTTCGGTTTCAATGCTGGTAGTGCTGTTGCTGCTGATGGCGCAGCTGGCATGGCGATGCTCGTTACGCAGATTTCAACTGCCACCGCCGCGGTCGCGTGGATGTTCGTTGAGTGGGGAAAACATGGCAAACCGAGTGCTTTGGGTATTGTAACAGGTGCCGTCGCTGGCTTGGTCGCTATTACGCCTGCTTCTGGCTCCGTTGGGCCTATTGGGGCACTGGTTATTGGACTCGTCGCTGGAGTCGTCTGTTTCTGGGGCGCTACGAGTCTAAAAGCAAAACTCGGTTATGACGATTCGCTGGATGCATTCGGCGTTCACGGCATTGGCGGGATTGTTGGTGCCTTGTTGACTGGCGTTTTTGTCGCTAAGGGCTTAGGGGGTAATGGATTGGCTGAAGGGATGACAATAGGGACACAGGTCTGGGCACAATTGCTCAGCATTATCATCACCATTGCTTGGAGTGGAATCCTTTCGTTTATCATCCTCAAAATTGTGGATGCCACAGTCGGCTTACGCGTTGAAGAAGATGACGAACGCATGGGACTTGACCTCTCACAACACAATGAACGTGGATACAACCTTTCATAGACAATCTGTTTCGTAATTTTGCGCGGTTACAAATCGCGCATAAATATAAACATGTAGGGGCGGACACTGTATAGTATCCGCCCTTATATTTTCCGTCATTATGCCGTCGTGACCCGCGCGACGATTTCCGCGTCAGGCAGCCGGTCTTTTGCTATATGCAACAGTTCGCTCGCGCCGATATTACCGTAAACCTCAGTAAACCATGCCGTCCCAAACACATTACCCGTGTTGTGGATAATCAAAGGGCGAGGCGCGATGAGTGTGCCTGCTGTCCGAAAATCTCCAACCTGACGGATATTCGGTATCGGTAAGGTTGCCAAAAAGGCATCATCACTATTGTTATCAAACGCTGCCGCATCTATAACAACATTCTTGACATCTGTGAAGCCTGCCGCCAGCAGACTCCATAAACCTGCCTCACCTATCCCTATGAGATTTACCTCTGAAACATCACCTCTGTCTGTAAAGCAACGCAGTGTCGTTACGATATCTTGCACACGGAGTGCTGCAGCTGTCCGATTGTAGGTCGTAAAGTAACCAGTGTCTTCCGATCTCTCATAATCCTTGTGTTCGCCTGTTCCAAAGACATCAATGAGTAGCACCTTTCGATCAGCACTCAGCAAATCCGTGATGAGGGGCAACGGTGCGCCTGTTTCTGAATCGATTAACTTCTCCTTACCCTCTGGATGAACGATAAGGACTATTGGATCGTGTCCGACCTGTGGTTCCGGACTAAATAGGATAGCAGGGATCGCATCACCAACCCCTTTTCTACTGATGACAAGATGTTTCGCAGATAAATTCGTCTGATAGGTTGTTGGAAACGCACCTTCAGGTTCAACAAGCTTCACGTCTGTGATTTTCGGAATCTGTAATCCGAGCGCATATTGCAACCCGTTCCCCAATTCTTCACGGAATTTCGGCTGTTCTGATGCGTTTATCGGTTTCCGTTTTTCGATCTCTTGCTCGAAACGGTTTATCCACGCCGGTAGAAATTCATCCTGTTTCAGCGCGTGGGCTGGCATCTCGCGTTCTGAGAAGACTAACAACGCCGCGTCTGGTTCAACCTGAAATGCAACCTCTTTAAACGCCGAAGTCTCCTCGGCACCCAAAAACCATTTTGCAAACCATGCGTATACCGCCTCACGACTCTCTTGATTGTAGTTATGCTCCGCGTCTACCTGAACCTGATGCACTTTATCTTCTGCGTCGAAGTGTGCATAGATGCTTCGGATGGCAGGGTATTCAACAGTCGGGGTCTTCACTGTCCAGTCGCCTGTCGCCGATACGAGCAGCAGCGGACGCGGTGCCATCAACGCACCGATTTCGATGTTACTGGCATCTAAGCGCAAATTCGGGGCGTTTTCACAGAGGCAGCCGCCTTGCATCGTCGCAGAGATCATGTTGACCGGTGCTGAAACCTTGATGCGTTCATCAACTGCTGTCAAGATAAAGGTTTGTGTACCACCCCCCGACGCGCCTGTACACCCGATACGTTCACTGTCCACGTCCGGTAAACTCTCTAAGAAGTCAACGGAGCGGATGCTGTTCTGGAGTTGAAGTCCCATCGCACTCAAACCCCAGAGACCCTCGCGCGCACCACCGTAGCCGTGCTCAATCTGTTTGCCGCTATCGTTGTAACCGAGCATATCGTACGCAAAGATGACATACCCCTGTTTCGCGAAGTTGATACACCGACCCGGAATTGAACCGCGTTCAATATTTTCAAGTCTACCGCGCCCCCAATGTCCATGCGGACTCACAATGCCCGGAAACGGTCCAGTTTTTCCAAGGGGACGATACAAATTTCCGGTTGTGAAGAAGCCTGGAAACGGTTCAAAATAGACCTTTTCCACGCTATAATCTTCCCGCTCAATTTTTCCGAAGATCTCGGCATTTAGCGGAGTCGGTTCATGTGTTGGAACTAAGCCGTTGGCGACGCGAATCTGCTGACGCAATGCCGCAGCTTTTTCGGTCCATTCTGCTTTGGTATAACCCGGAAAGGTATACGGTGTGTTCAAATCACGCGGGGTGCCGCCGCGGGCATCGTTAACACCCTGCGATGCCTCAGTAAAAACGTGAGCGAGTTCATGGTGTTGTTCAGCCATTGTCAATACCTTCCTTATTGAGATGAATGCGACTCAGATAAGTGAATCTGTAGGTTTTCCAATTGTGTGCCTTCTGGTTCGGCAGCGAGTTCAACGTCAGGTTGAGGGGCCTCTTCCACTAAAGGTTCAATGGAAAGCCGACACCCCAGCGCAGTAAGAATAGTCGTAAGTGTATCAACCCGCGGTGCGTCTTCGCTGGATAGCACTTCCGTGAGGGTTTGCGGATCCATGCTGGTGCGTTTGGCAACCTCGGTAATCCCGCCTTGTGATTCTATAACTGCCTGGACTGCACTCACCACAGCAGCAGAATTCCGGAATACTTGATAATCTTCCATGACTGCTTGGAGAAATCCAATAGCAGCTGTTGGGTCAGCGGCGAGTTGTTCTATTAGAATATCTCTCCATTTTCGGTATTTTCTCATTTTCGGGTCTCCTTGTATGCTTGCCAGTAGGTTTTTGCACGTTGAATGTCCCGCGTTTGTGATGCCTTGTCGCCACCACATAGCAAAAGCACGATTGTGTTATCTATCTCACCAAAATAGACACGATAGCCTGCCCCGACATGGATACGGAGTTCAAAAACGCCACCACTGACAGATCGGTAATCGCCAAAATTGCCGTGTTCAAGAGAGACAAGTCGGGACCGAATTCTACTTTGTGCTCTTGTATCTCGAATTGCGTTAAACCATTCCGTGAAAGGTTCACGTCCGTTTCCGGTCTTGTAAACTTCTATTTCTCGAGGCTGTATGTTGCGCATTATTGATTTCTTGTTTCCCTGTAACCAACGGTTTGAAATGGATGAATTCAGTATAACACATCTGTCGTTATTTTTGCACCTAACTTAAAATTCTTGATTTTCCGAACATATTGTGATACAATACAATCAAAAAGGATATGTAGTATGAAAATTCTGGTTATCGGGCAAGGTGGGCGCGAACATACACTCGTCTGGAAACTTGTCCAGAGTCAACGCGTCGAAAAAATATATTGCACACCCGGTAATGCCGGCATCGCACAAATCTCGGAAGTTATTCCTATGCCGGATCAATTTACTGAGTTGGCTGACTGGGCAGAATCTCAAAATATCGCGTTGACGATTGTCGGACCTGAAAATCCGTTGGCTGAAGGCATCGTTGATATCTTTCAAGAACGTGGGCTTAAAGCATTTGGACCCAATAAACGTGCAGCACGCCTCGAAGCAAGTAAAGATTTTGCCAAGCAGCTGATGAAGAAAAACGGAATACCTACAGCAGCACATCATACATTTACGGACATCGAAAAAGCGATGGCTTATATCGAAGATCACAACGCACCGGTTTTCGTCAAGGCAGATGGACTCGCTGCAGGAAAGGGGGTTATCCCCGGACGGACCTTCAAAGAGGCGTTGCAAGCTGTCACAACGATTTTGGTGGATAGAGCATTCGGCGACGCAGGCAATAGCGTTGTGATTGAGGAAGAATTGATCGGCGAAGAAGCCTCTTTTACCGTCCTCACGGATGGCGCCTACTGCCTCCCGTTTGTCAGCTCACAGGACCACAAGATGTCACACGATGGTGATACGGGTAAGAATACCGGTGGCATGGGCGCGTATTCTCCCGCACCTGTTATCACACCAGAATTGCACGACTACGTCATGGAGCACGTCGTTTACCCGACCGTCAACGGGATGGCAGCTATCGGCAGCCCGTTCAAAGGGGTACTCTACGTCGGATTGATGATTACGGATGCCGGACCAAAAGTCCTCGAATTCAACTGCCGTTTCGGGGATCCAGAAGCACAAGTCCTCTTACCGCGCCTCAAAAGCGACTTGGTTCCTTTGCTGATTGCCTGCATTGATGGGACCCTTGAACAGCACGCTGACGTGCAATGGCATGACGAGGCAGCAGCGTGTGTCGTTATGGCTTCTGGTGGGTATCCCGACCCGTACGAAACAGGTGAGGTTATCACAGGACTCGAAGATGCCGATACAATTGAGGGCGTTACCGTCTTTCATGCGGGTACGAAGCAAGACGGTGAAAACATTCTCACTGCCGGCGGCCGAGTGTTAGGTGTCACGGCTGTCGCTGACGGATTATACGAGGCAATCCAACAGGCATATCGAGGCGTTTCTGCAATTCACTTTGATAAGGCACATGCAAGGCGCGACATCGGATATCGGGCATTAGAAAAATTAGAAAAATGATTGGGTCATGAGATAGAAATATGACGGCTGAACTCACCTACAAAATCGCCAAATGCTGCCACCCACAAGAGAATGACCCGATTACCGGTTATTTCAAGCAAGATGGCACTATTGCTGTCCATCACACGACATGTGGTGCAGTGCAAGGTTTACGACCTGAGCGATTATTAGCAGTCGCGTGGGATGAGATTCAGACAACCGAAAATTCGGCGGATTCCCTTACAATCGCCCCTGAATTCGATGAAATTGATGAGACTGATTATTTTATTCTCAAACATCATCAGGAGTTCGGTATGGATTACTCTATTGTCGTCGCTGAAGCCTTAAGAATCCCGCTCGAGGAGATGCACCAACGGCACCGCAAATTGAGAGAACTCGGCGGCTTAAAGCGCGTTGAAGGTCGAATCATCCATTATCGTAAGAATATCGTCAAAGGCAAATGGATCAAACACCGCAATCATACCTATTATGAACTAACACCGGAAGGCAAGACATGGATTCTGGCCTTTGAAAATAAACAAGTTGCATCGGAAACATAGACACCATAAATTGCCGACATATATCCATCAAAAGAGAACAAAACGCGGAGGACTGAGCCGTGCTAAATCAACTCATGAACTGGCGGATTGATGCACAACGCCGTAAGAATCGGATGCGATCTGTCATCTTATTGTCACTTATCCTACACTTGATTATCGCTATCGTCTACCTGTTCCTTCCAATGAATCAGCTCGCCCAGGAAGATACGGATGTTTTGGCAGTTGATTTACTTAACGATCCGGAAGCACCGAAGAAACGACGGCAGAAACCCAAACCCCCACTCACAAAGAAAATGTATGATCCAAGCGAGAAACTCGCCAGAGATGCCATGGAGCGGAAAATTGAATCCGCTCGGAACAAGATGGATGAAGTCGTCAAGCTCAGCCCGCGCGTTGTCCTTGAAGACGTGGAAGTCAACAAAGCACCTGTGAGTGAGTTTGTGCCGGATGTCATGACGGATGCTAAATTACGCGATGCCGAAGCCTCAAACCTCAGCAGGTTAATTGCCCAACCCGGACAAACCGATGGACGGGGGCTCGTTACCGGCAGAGTCCGAGCAAAGGGCGACGGTATCGGGCGATTCCGTGGAGACGGACAGGGGGGCGGTGATGGACTCCTCGGCGGTGGTGGAAAGTCCGGCACCTCTGACCGCCTCGGCATCATCGACTTCCTCAATGAATTCGGCGGTCCCAAAGATGTCGTTTACTGTCTTGATGTCTCAGCAAGTATGCAGGCAGCGGGATTAAGAAAACTTTTTCTTGCTGTTAATTCTCTCAAAGACTCTGTGTTAATGCTTGGAAGCGAAGACACTTTGAACTTGGTAACGTTCTCTACAACGGCAAGAGCGATGAGCCAGAAGATGCTACCCGCGAATGCTGCAAGTATGGAACGCACCTTGAGATACCTTGATAAATTTACACCTGAGAACATTCAAGGCAATACTGGCACAAATATTCTCACCGCACTTGAGGTCGCGCTAACATTGGACCCATCTGTCATTGTTTTGATAACGGATGGACTTCCTACCGCGCACGCCGGTTCCGCTATTGAAGTCAATAAAGACGTGATTCTTGAAAGAGTGCGCGAAAAGAATGTCAATAACGCTATTATCTATGTGGTTGCGCTTGAGATTGACATAAAACGTTCACCTGGTGCAAAACTACTTGTTTCTCTCGCAGAGGAGCACAATGGAAAAATAAAGGTGATTGGTACGGACCTATTGCACCAATATGTCAAACAAGATGGTCCAGCCGAGTAATCAAGCCTGAGATTGGAGTCAAAGCATGAACCAAAAATCTGCTACAGGGATGATCCAGCAATTTCGATTGGACGGTCAGGTGAGCCTCGTTACGGGCGCGAGTCGCGGCATTGGACTCGCAATGGCGGAAGGGCTTGCCGGTGCTGGTGCTGACCTCGTGATTGTTGGCAGAAAAATAGAGACCCTGACACCCATCGCTGAACGGATTGCTAACGAAACCGACAGAAAGATCCTTCCCATTCAGGCGGATGTCAGCAATCTCACAGAAATTGACGCACTTGTTGCACAAACTGTAGAAACTTTCGGCAGACTTGATGTACTCGTCAACAATGCCGGGGTCAATGTCCGCAACCCTGCACTGGAATTCACCGAGGCGGATTGGGATTTTGTCACAGATGTCAATCTAAAAGGCGCGTTCTTTCTCGCAAAAGCCTGTGGCAATGTCATGAAAGCGCAGCAGTCAGGCAAGGTCATTAATACTTTATCGCTGACCTCAGCAATCGGATTGCCGACAAGTGTCGCCTACACAGCGGCGAAGGGTGGGCTGCTCCAATTAACAAAACTTCTCGCCGTGGAATGGGCAGAACACAACATTCAGGTGAACGGCATCGCCCCCGGCTTCATCAGAACAGAGATGACGGCACCCGCACGTGAAGACAATCGAAATGAATGGATCCTCAATCGGACACCCGCCTATCGGTGGGGTGAGCCTGAGGACTTAGCAGGTTTAACGATCTTCTTCGCCTCTAACGCTTCGGACTTTGTTACCGGGCAGATGGTCTTTGTTGATGGTGGGTTCATGGCGGGTAGCGATTGGAGGCGACGGTCCTGAGATGGAAAAAAATAACAATCCCCTGCAAAATGACAATTCTGCAGCATTAACGCAAATCGAACAGATCCTCCACGAATTCCAGATTGAAAATGTTTCACTCTTTGACCACGACCCTGTCTTACGCATACAGGTCTCGGATGCCCAATTTGCACGTGCCCTTCAAGTGCGAGAAACTTTGGTTGAACGGATAAAACCCCTCGGATACCGATTCGTCGCCATCGATTTAGATGAAGCGTAGAGGTATTGTGAATGAAGAAGGTTGGAATGCTTGCTGAAAAATTTGATTTTCGCCCTGCGGTGTGGTATAATTTTAAAGCGAAATTTGTAGGTCAGCACGTGATAGATTCTGGCATTTGTGCTCAAGGACCCGAGGAAACTGGGAGGGTTGAGTAAACCAAGAGAATGGCGCAAAATGTAAGGGAAGCAATGCAGAAAAACGGACAAGATATCTCACCAACGAAACACCTTGTCACTACGTACCTCAGCGATATTAAAAATAAGGTTGATGCCTGTATCTTTGACTTTCTCCCGACTGCTCATGAGCACCCGGATGTACATCAGTTGTACCAGATGATGTTAGATTATCCGCGCCGCGCCGCGAAAGGGTTACGTCCCGCGCTCTGCATGCTTATGTGTGAGGCGTTCGGGGGTGATTCACAGCGCGCCGTCAATACGGCTGCCTCTCTTGAACTCCTCCAGAATTGGCTCCTCATCCATGACGATATTGAAGACGGATCCGAACTCCGTAGAGGTGAGCCATGCCTTCATCAAAAACATGGGATTCCGATGGCGATCAATGTCGGTGATGCACTCCACTGCAAGATGTGGGAAATGCTGCACCGAAACACCGAAATTCTTGGGCACGAACTCGCTTTCCGCATCTTATCTGAATTTATACAACTCAGTAACCAAGTTGTTGAAGGACAGCACATCGAATTGAGTTGGGTCAGCGATAACCGATGGAATCTCGCCGAAGACGACTACCTGACGATGTGTATACAAAAGACTGCTTGGTATACCTGCATCACGCCATGCCGTGTCGGAGCGATCATCGGCGGCGCAAATGAAACAGAAATAGATGGACTCGTCGAACTCGGTAAAGACCTTGGCGTCGCTTTCCAGATTCAAGACGATGTCCTGAACCTCATCGGTGATGTCGGTAGGTACGGAAAAGAGATCGCCGGTGATATTAGTGAGGGCAAACGCACCCTCGTTCTCATACACCTTATCAATGCATGCACCGCTACCGAAGCACAGCATGTGATTGACATTATGGCACGTCCGCGTGAAGAAAAAACGGAAGCAGAGGTTGAGAGTGTACTCCAGTTGATGCTGAAATATAAATCTATTACCTACGCACAACGGCGGTCTCAGGCACTATTACAGGAAGCTGCTGGAAGGTTTAAGAATAATTTTACGCATCTCCGTGATGGACAAGCAAAGCAGCTGTTTTTATCCCTAATTAATTTTTTCGTTGAACGTGAATACTAAATGGTTGTCAGTTGTCAGTGTTGAAGTTACCAGTGGTCAGTTAAAGAGGAATAGGATTCAATCATGGGGAAATCCGCAGAAATACGCAGAAACCCCCTATCAAAGACCCCAAGCAAAAACACCCTTTTTTCTGGTAACTGGTGACTGGTAACTGGCCACTATTGAAAACTGAAAGGTTTTTCGCAGAAAAACCGAACTGACAACTGATAACTATTGAAAAGGAGAAGTCAATGAACGATATTTCCTCTGGAAAATTGCGAGGTATCATGAAACTCGCTGATGCGAATGGACGCTTTAAAATGATGGCGATTGATCAGCGCGGCTCCATGGTACAAGCACTCGCAGACGCACTGAACAAGGACAAAACAGATGTCCAATATCAAGATGTCGCTGCACTCAAAACTTTAATTACGCGCGTCCTTGCCCCAAATGCCACCGCAGTTCTCACCGACCCGATTTACGGGCATCCCTATTCCATTACCGAAATCCCGCGGGATGTCGCCTTGCTCCTAGCTTATGAAGAATCAGGTTATGTCAGCGAAGGTGTCGGTGAAAACGAACGACTCTCTAATCCAATTGAAAACTGGACCATTGCTAAGGCACAACGTGCCGGGGCAGACGCTATTAAACTTCTTGCCTATTACCATCCCGATGCCTCCCCGGAAACGCTCAAGCATCAGCAAGCCTTTGTGCGTCATGTTGGCGACGCGTGTGAAAAACAGGACCTGCCGTTTCTCTTAGAATTGGTGAGTTATGCCCTCGAAGGGACAGCGAAAAGTGTTGGGTTCGCAAAGCAGAAACCTGACCTTGTTATTCGGAGTGTTGAGGAGTTCACAGATCCAAGTTACAAGGTGGACATCCTGAAATTGGAATTCCCCGCAGACCTGAAATATACTGCCGATTATCAAGATGCTGATTTTTATGCAGGGGACTCGGCGTATGAACTCGCAGAAGTGAAGGAAATCTGCCAGAAATTAGACGAGGCTTCCACGTTACCGTGGGTGATTCTAAGTGCTGGGGTAGATATTGAGGAATTCATTGAAAATGTTAACCTCGCAACCGGTGCAGGCGCAAGCGGCTTCCTCTGTGGGCGAGCCATCTGGAAAGATGCAGTCCAATACTATCCTGATACCGATGCAGTTCAGAAATTCCTTGACAACGAAGCGACGACGAACTTCGAGAATGCGAACGCTGCAGCGGAAAACGCATTACCTTGGTTTGAGCATCGCCAATTCGGTGGTTCCGAAAACGTTCAAGTTGCCAAGCAGTCCGCAACATGGTATCAAGACTATTAGGCCGCAACGGGTTGGTGAACGTTTAGCCTGATAGCACCGCACTGTTGATCTTCTCAAGGATCATTTGGGCAATGCGGAGGGTCGTTTCTTCGGAAACCCGCCCTCCAATTTCCGCTACCAGCACAACGACGGTCTGTTGAACGAACAAGAAATTCGCACCAGCTTGCCATACCACATCTCCCAGTCCATGTGCGTCACTTAGGGGAGGTTGATAGATAGATTCGTATCCACCAAATTTCGACACCGTCTTTGCTGCGAGTCGGAGTCTACCATCATCAGCTGCTGTGCATGCTTCGTCGTGTGACTCGAAGAACCAGTAATTAATAGCGACTTGCTGTGCTGCTGAGTTGTTCAACCACCATCTGTCGCGCCAGCCGAATTGTGCGACAGGCGGCTTTGGGGCTGTTGGAGAATAGAGCTCTTGTGCTGAGGCATGGCGCGCCGCGACATCCTTCAGATCGTCAACTGTAAGTTGGATTGATTCAAGCGTAAATGTCATAATGATATAATAACATCTCTGAAGCATAATTTCAAATTAAATACAGACATCGTAATTATGTCAAAAAAATAAAAGTTTTTTCGGCACAAATCAACTAATAAAATAGTAAAGATTTTTTCGGCGCAAATCAACTCATACGGATAGCACTGCGGTATCAGTTAATTAATAATAAAGCCAATAGAATTGTTGAGGTATCTTACAGCCAAACTTGGCAACCACGCGAGAAATATGAGAATATTAGCACGGTACATACTCAAAGAATTTTTTCCGCCTTTCATAATAGCACTCATCTGTTTCACCCTCATGCTCATCTTCAATGACCTGTTTCGGTTGACAAAATTGTTTGTGCAGAAAGGCGTCAGTCCGCTATACCTCGTCGAGTTGCTCATCTATGTCATGCCAGCGACGGTTGTGTTATCTCTGCCGATGGCGGTTTTAGTGGCGATTTTGCTTTCGCTCGGAAGGCTCTCTACCGATAATGAGATCGTCGCGATGAAGGCACACGGTATCGCTTTTCATCAACTCATGCTACCTCTCTTAGGCATCGCGATCGTGCTGAGCGTTGTTGATCTCGCGTTGATAGACTATGCACTACCACGCGCAAACCTCGCTTACGCTTCCCTCCAACGGGATATTCGGCGGCATAAACCCGCGTTCGTTTTAGAGGAAGCTACCGTCATGAAAGAATTAGAAACTGAAGGTAAACTCTGGATGTACGAAGCTACAGATAAAAAAAGTGGGCGTATGCTGAACGTCAGAATCTGGGATAATATCTGGAGTGGACGCCCGCGATTCAGCGATGCACAAGAAGCCAGCCTCGGTTTTGAAAATGGGCGGGCGATGCTCACCCTTTACGATGGGCTTACTTATGAACCCGCAACCAATGATTTAGACGAGTTTCGTGTGACAAAATTTCAACAACAACAACTCGCACTCCAGTTGACCGAAGACCTTGAGCGGAGCGCATTTCAGAACCAGAACCCGCGTTCAATGCACATTTCGGAACTCAAGACGTTCATCGGGACATTAAAATCTACTGTCCCAAACAGTAAAAACCCGGAATACATTCTCCAAAAAATTCGATCCGCCGAGGTTGAATATCACAAAAAATTTTCGATCCCTTTTGCATGCTTCGCACTTGGCGTAATAGGTATCCCGTTGGGGTTGATGGTGAACAAGGGCGGTAGAATGCTCGGTTTTGGGATCGGCTTAGCCGTAATTGTGGTATACTATTTGCTGCTCCAAGTGGGGCAGAACGCTGGCATGAACGGTATGTTACCGCCAGCATTTGCTATGTGGCTACCCAATATTGTGATTGGTATACTCGGAATTGGCTTCAACTTTTGGGTCATCGCTGAAGGGAAGATTCATGCGTGGCGGGACCGGGACAATCAGCTATCACTCGTCGTTAGTAGAAAAGTTGAATCTTAATAGAGGCTTCGTACTGTATGCCCCAGAACTCTCAACTTCACGAGCCCCTAAAAACATTTGATGTAGGATGCATGCCTTGAACATTCTTGACCGCTACCTGCTTCGCGAATATCTCAAAGCCTTTGTTGTCGGCCTCTTATTTTTTATCGCGCTAATTATCATCGTACGGTTGTTAGATTACGACCTCAAGAAATTTGAAGACAACATCTCCTACATCACCGCCGTCAAGATTGTCCTGTATCAAGCACCCCGCAGGATTATGGAAATGGTGCCGATTGCTGGTTTTGTCGCTGTCTTTTTCACGCTCGGACGGATGGTCCGGAGCAACGAATTCACAGCGATGAAAGCAGGCGGCATCAGCGTTTACCGACTCCTTGCCCCTATCCTAATCGTGACCCTCATTATCTGTGGACTTTTCGCGGTTTTTTACAACAGAGTCGCGTCTCCTGCCTTTCATGAAGCACACCTCTTGCAAAACAAAGTCAAACCCCAGCGCGGCAGGAACGTCGTCTTCAGAGGCAAAAACAATCGGGTCTTTTACTCACAGCGAATTGACTTAGATGCCCAGAAAATCAGTCAGTTGACGATTTATGAATATGACGCTAAAGATCAACTCGATCGCATCACTTTTGCGAAGACCGCGACCTGGACATCCACCCATTGGGAACTCAGCGATGGATATATACGCCACTTTGAGCAAGGCGTTGAGGTTGATTACGAAACTTTCGATACCTATACGATTCAACGCCACGAAGACCCCGCCCGTTTTATCGGGAGTGAGAAAGACCCGAGGGCAATGACGATCAAGGAACTCCGCGAGCAGATTGCCTATAAACGCGAAGCCGGGCAGATTTCACGCAAAGAGCAGGTGAAGTTGTATCATAAGACCGCTTACCCGTTCGCAGCTGTCGTCGTCGTGATGCTCGGCGCGCCAATTGCTATCCGCTTTGGTAGGGCAGGATTTTTTGCAGGATTGGTCATCGCCTTTTTCCTCTCTTTCATCTATTGGGCACTCTCTTTCGCAACACTTGAAGGGCTGAGTGAAAACGGCAAACTCCATCCATTTCTCGCCTGTTGGGGCGCGAACATCTTGTACGCTGTTGTCGGGAGCGTCTTGATCTGGCGTACACCGAAATAGAATCAGGGGCCTTGAGCCAAGATACACACCTTCGTGTTGCGGAAAACATGATCTCCTCAAAAATTGGTAACTTCTTCTTCAAAATCCGTAGTTTCACCCCGATTCCTTTTATTTTCGCACTCCTCTATTTCGCAAAACCCGCGGGGTATACCGTAGTTATCGGGATACCGTTCATCGTCGCGGGTGAATTTCTTAGAATATGGGCAGTCGGATATGCAGGCGCATCCACGCGGGCAAGAACCCTCGGTACCGCCCGCGACCTCGTTACAACAGGCCCCTATAGTTATGTCCGCAACCCACTTTATCTCGGCAATTTCTTGCTGAGCCTCGGTGTTTGCCTTGTCGCAAACGTCTATTGGCTTGTCGCAGTACTGATTATCGGCTATTTCTTCCAATATCTCCCCATTATAGCAGTAGAAGAGGCATATCTGTTGGAGTCCTGCGGTTCGGTCTACAAAACATATCAAGAGCAAATCCGTCGTTTCGTTCCACAATTCCGTCCCTACCCCGAACCCTCCGACCACGATTTCTCTTTCGGACGTGCTATCAAGAGTGAAAAACGGACTTTGACTGCAATCGTTTGTGTTATCGGATTAATTTTCGCCAGACAAGCGATCAATGTGCTGTGAGTAAAGGTGACAACTTGCATTAAAACTGAATGCCCTAACAACGTAGATTTTTTCTGTTAGACGACTACAGTCCATGATATAATAGTATTAAAAAAGGAACAAAATGACGGATCAATCTGCAAAAAACACTCTGGTTTCATGGCAGACGATGCAGGGGTGTTCAGTTTTCCTGATTTATATATTGCGTCCAGATATTGAAAGCGTAATCACCTTAATCTGCCTCACCGTTATGTTGATCTCTATGGGTATCAGTCCGTTGTTTATTGAGAATAAGCCGGCCTCTGTGTTGATTGCTGCCATGCTCATGATCGCTTTAGGTGGCGGTATCGGTGGATTAACGATTGGGGCACTGTTAGAAAGACTGTTCGCTGAAAGTCACATAGAGATAGGAGGCAGCTGGGTAGCAAGTGTCGCTTTGATCTGCACAAGTCTCGGGATCTTAGCATGGATTCTCATCGTTCTGCGAATATCACCAGGAACCCGTCCACCGCTTGTCGCTGCGATACTCTTTGCTATCGCAGGTACCTACTCTTTAATCTACGGTATCCTAACATTAGAGACATATTTTTTCGGAATAACTCGGATAATGTCAGCGTGGGGAGAAGGGATCGCATACATTTTAAATGGTAGCGCGATCGTTGGATGGTCACACCTCGTTATGCCGAAAATGTTCATTACTAAGCACAGGGCATTGACAGTATGTTCAATGATTGTTGGTGTGGCAACTGTTGTGATTGGAGTTATCGGTATCCTTGATGCTATATTTTAGAAGATATCCGGTGGATTCCAGTTGTAAGTGCTGATAATTGAAACTGGATGCCGCTATCACAATTTTTCTTCCCATTAATTTTCAGATTAATGTATAATCTGAAACAGATGATTATGTAAAATGTTAGTTAACAATAAACCATTTAAAACACATAACTTTTCAAAAGCAGAAGGAGGCGACCTCATGAAAAAGGTGTTTCTTCCACTCATGATTCCATCTGTTCTCCTGATATTGCTCGTTTTACCTGTCAATCTCACTTCCGCGCGTTCATTCAACAACGATTTCGAGACCGGTGATCTCACTGATTGGGAGAAAGATGGAGAGGCATTCGATTTCCAACCGACTTGGGGCGACAACCCAACAGCACGAAACCGTGGGCAGCCCTCAGAACATCAGGGAGATTGGTGGTTAGGATTATATGAAAAGTACCAAGGTCCAGACATTGGAAAGAAAGAGGGACAGAATCCGGGTCAAACGCAAGGCGATGGACCGCAAGGCACCCTCACATCGATCGAGTTCACAATCATTGGTGAAACGATGAATTTCCTTATCGGTGGCGGAAACCACGCATGGGATGTAGCACCCGCCCCCTGTTGTGTCAACCTCGAAATCAAAGGCAAAGTCGAACGCACAGCAACCGGCAACGCCACTGAAACAATGAGTCGTAAAGAATGGGATGTCTCTGACTTGAAAGGTAAGACTGCTCAACTTGTTGTCGTTGATAACAACAGCGGCGGATGGGGACATCCGAACTTTGACGATGTACACCAAGCTGATTCCAAGGGGAATAATATTCCTTGGGATCGGGTACTTGCTGTTGACGCACGCGGCAAATTGGCCGTCACTTGGGCACAGATGAAAAAGTATTATTAGTCACACGTCAGACAAAGTTAGTCTGTGTTGTTGCTTGATAGGCGGAGCATGCTCCGCCTTTACTACGATACTTTGGCCAATCCGGCGCGCTCCCGAAAACGATTGAACGTTTTCAGAATCCCTTGCTCCATCGTGTAGGCAGGCGTGAATCCCATCTCCTCAGCGATAGACGTTGCGTCGTAATCCCACGAGATGCCGAATACACCCGGTTCCAATCTAATCTGGGCATCCGGTACCAACGTCTTAAGGTACGCCACGCCCGCTTTGACCGGGCGGATACCACCCTTCACATTGAAAACGCGGGTCTGCGTTGTCGGGCAGGTACACGCGAGTACAATTGAACGCGAAACATCTTCTACGTACTGCCAATCCACCGCATCATCGCCAAAGGGACAAACATGCGGTTCGCCTAAGGCTACCGCCTCAATCAATTGCGTCGTGAACGAGCTCATGCCCCGCGTCCTACCGACACCATAGACAGCCGTAAACCGAAGCCCGATTGAGTCAACACCATAAGCATCGAAATAGTGGGTCGCGTATTTTTCGTTGAGCGATTTACAGGCACCGTAGATAAACTTCGGATAGTGTGGGGCATCGTTGAGAATCTGTTGGTGGTTGTAATCCTCTGGTGCACCGAAGACGGCAACGCTGCTTGCCCAGACAACACGTTTGAGATTCAAAATGCGTGCCGCTTCCAGTATGTTGATCGTGCCTTCACAGACGACCTTTAACGCCTGCGGTGGATTCGCATTGCACGCAGGTACTTGCCACGAGGCGAGGTGGATCACCCGATCAATTGCGTGTGCTTCGACGGTGCGTAAGACGTGCGGTAGGTCTGTGATGTCACCTTGCACGAAGGTGAACCCTTCAATCTGTTCGTCCGTGAGTACCATTTTTGGAATGGTTAGGTCATAAGCAAAATCGTAAACCACTACCTTTTCACCGGCGGCTAATAAATCGCGGATGACGTAAGTACCGATGCAGCCCATGCCACCGGTGAGCAGATATGCCATAATCTTTTCTCCTCTGAATCGGACGCGATCGCGGAACCGCGTCCTTCTACCAAAGTTGCTATGTGAAACAGTTGTTAACTTGATTGGAGCGGTGTTTCCACATTCACAAGAATATCCTCACCCTCCACTTTCACAGGATAGGTGGGGATGCTTTCCTCTCCTGGCCACACGCATTCCCCTGTCGTCACATCAAATTCCCACATGTGGAGCGGACACGTAACACAATTATTGTCTAAGAAGCCGTAACTTAAAACGCCACCGAGGTGTGGGCAAATATTATTCATAGCGTAAAACTCACCCTTAACGTTGTAGATACCGATGAAAACGCCATCAACTTTTACACCGATACATCTGCCGGGCTGAATTTGATCGGTTGTCGCGGCTTTTACAAATTGTGACATAATTTCTCCGTCTTTTCATGTTTCTTTTGAAACAAAAGTTTAGAATCGCATCAGAAAACATTGCTGCGATTTTCTCATTGATGTTATTACCCGTAAAAAATTCGGTTTCGATTTTGGCCTCGAAGCACATTAAAACCGTCTCACACCGAAACCCGTCTAAATTGCACGAAGGATTTGTTTCACACAGCCGTCGTGCGAACTAAGCATCATCCATAGGATACAGGCTACACCCGCCATCTACGAGAAGCACTGTTCCTGTCATATAATCCGCAGCGGAACTACATAAAAACAAGAAGGCGTTTGCCACCGAATCAAGCGGTTGCATAACGCCGAGTGGGATTGCTTTTTGGGCGCGAGCCCGATAGATCGGATCCGTATCCCACTGTTGTTTCGCGAGTCCAACACTAACAATACCCGGGGCAACCGCGTTTGCGCGTATCCCTTTATCTGCCAATTCCCGTGCGAAGGAACGCATGAGCTGCTTCATCGCCGCTTTGCTTGCGTTATAAGGTCCAATCTCGGGCCACGGCACGTCAGCAACCCAAGAGGTCGTAAAAATAAGGTGTCCTTTAACACCATCTTCAAGCATTGAACGGGATGCGGCACTGCCAAGTAAAAACGCTGTTCGCACATTGACCGCCATTGTCTCATCCCACTCTTCTGCACTGTATTCTAACAACGGTTTCGGGATCACCATACCGATATGACACAGCGCGACATGGATAGGACCGAACCCTTCGCGCGCGGCACCTACCAACATATCCGTTTCGTCGGTATCCGTTAAGTCTGCTTTGACATAGTTAACTTTCTCTATGTCAACTCCGTTTTGGCTCAGGCGGTCCATTGCCAGCGGCTCCGGCAGGATATCGTTCACCGTTAGGTTCGCACCATGCGCCATCAATTGCTTTACGATTCCAACCCCGATCGCGCCGCACCCACCGGAAATAACGATATGGATGCCAGTGAGGGCATCGTTGCAGAAAACCATTGCCAAATCTCCAGTTATTTTGCCATTACTTTGCCTTCGCCGCGTGGATCCGTACCGCCATCATGATGCGTTCCTTCATTCCATAATCGGACACCGTGGCCAGGACCACCGATCCCCGCGCTTGCTGTGATTTCATGCCCAAGCTCTCTCATCTCAAGAAGCACTTGTTCACCCGCGCGCGATTCAATCTGGATCGGTTCAGCACCGTCACTATGGAAGCGCGGCGCATCTAATGCCTGTTGCATTGACACTTGTAGGTCCATAAGGTTAATGCTGATGTTAAGTTGGTTATTCGGGATAGTCCTGCCACCCGGAATTCCGTATGTGGCGAAAGGCATGCCGTCCCGTGTCGCGAGGAATGGAGCCATGTTGTGAAGTGGACGTTTGCCGGGGCCAACTGAGTTTGCAAGGCCCGGTCTCGGATCGAAACGACCGACACCGTGTCCAAAGAGCAAACCAGTGCCAGGGACTGTTACCATTGAACCGAACCCGCCGCCGTGCGTCTGCGTCAGAGACACCATGTTACCTTGGGCATCCGCAGTGGAGATATGACTTGTGCAATTCATCGGTTCATGGTAGACAACCTCCCCAGGTTGCGGCGATTTCAGACCCGCCTTCAACTTTTCACTCAGTGTAGCCGTGAAGCGATCTGAGACTTCTGTTTCAATGTCTATCCCAACAACCTTCGGATCTCCAAAGCGCCGGAGCCTTTCGGGCCAGCAAACCTTCATCGCCTCAGCGAAAAGATGGAACCTTTCCGTAACAGACATCTCTGCCACATCGAACGCTTCTACCAGTCGAAGCATCTGTAAGGTCGTCAGTCCACCCGCACCGAGTGGCGCAGTGTAGACTGAGTAGCCTCGGTACTGGATTTGATAGGGGGCTGTGATGAAAGGACGGTAATTCTTCAAATCGTCGGCAGTTAAGCATCCGCCTAACTTTTGGATGTGGTTTGCGACTGTCTCGGCGATTGCCCCTTCGTAAAATGCAGAATGCCCACCCTCCGCAACAGCCTCCAAGGTGCGTGCAAGTTCAGGGTTTGTAAGCGTTTCTCCCTTCTTTGGAGGTCTACCATTTTTCAGAAAAACACGCGCAGTTTCAGGGAAGTCGCGTTTCCACCGTTCGGCATTTCCGGCTATCCCACCCCGGTTCGCACCGTTCGGGGCGTAGCCGTGGCGCGCAGAATTGATAGCGGGGCGGAGAATATCACGCAGGGGCAGCGTGCCAGATGTCTCCAACGCCAGACATAAGCCACCGACGACACCCGGGACCCCAATCGACAGGGGACCATGCACATTTACGCGGCCCGGCACACGGTACCCCGCAACTGTCTCCGGGGCATCTTCAATCGTGAACATGTTTTCAGAAGCAGCAGCGGGCGCAGCGGAGTTGTAATCTATAGCAATGACATCCTGCGTTTTGCTGCGATAGATAAGCACACAACCGCCGTACCCCGCAATCCCGTTGTGTGAGGGTTCCACGACCCCTTCCGCAAATGCTGCAGCGACGGCAGCATCTACAGCGTTTCCACCAGCAAGGAGCATCTCGAACCCCGCTTGCGCCGTACGAGGATGCGGGCCTGCGACAGTACCGTAGTCTCTTTTGTGTAAATTCACCAGTTTTCCTTTCGTTGAAGGCTAATATACAGAATTCTAAAGTTTTTTTACAGAATTGTCAAGTATTTCAAGCATTATATCTACTTTTTTCTGTATTTACAGTAAAATTCGTAAGGGCGTCGGCATGCTCCGCTGTGCTGTTCACTGATGGCTGGCTGTTTCTGCCTGTATTTTTGTTTGACATACCACCTAAAACCGTGTATAATACACGATAGCGTATCTAATGGAATAAAACCTCACGCGTTAACACTCGAAAATCGGAGCATCGAAAACTATAATGTCTCTTCGTCGGCAATCTCGCATCGTCGCGATGCAAATGCTATATCAGATTCAACTCACCAACGCGCCGGTAACGGTTGTCATGGAACAATTTTGGCAGAGCCATGATACATCTGCAAAACTGCGTCCGTTCGCTGTAGAACTCGTTGAAGGCACCACTTCACATCTTGAAGTCATCGATGAATTGCTTCAAAATACGTCTAAAAATTGGAAACTCCATCGGATGCCTGTCGTAGACCTCTCTATCTTACGATGCGCGGCTTATGAAATTCTTTATCTGAGCGATATTGATCCGGCAACCTCAATTAATGAAGCCGTTGAAATCGCGAAAGTTTACAGCACCCCAGATTCCCCAAAATTTATTAACGGAGTCTTGGATAACATCGAAAAAAAATAAAAATACATCAGTGTGTCTAAATGCCAAGATTTGACTGCCGAACGCGTGCTGTATGCCAAGAAATAAAAAATCAAGGACACGTATAAAATAGCACATGTTTAAATTAAAAAACCTAATAATTTGCCTGCTATTGCTGTTTCCGGTACACGTAAACGCCGCACAAGAATTTGAATTTGTTGTCGAGTTTGGTGGGAAAGGAGAGAGTCAAGCGCAATTCGCAGAGACCTTGTTCATGGCGTTTGGACCTGACGGTGCCATTTATGTCGTTGATACCGATAACTTCCGAATCCAAAAATTCAATGAAATAGGGAACTTTCTATTTCACATCCAGATGGAGACAGACAGCGAATTTCGGTTCATCAATCCGACGGTTGTTACTGTTGGCACGGATCGTAGTCTCTATGTAATGGATTGGATGTTCGTTCAGATTTCAGACCCCAACCTACAAACAACCTTGGGACCCAAAATCTTTAACTACGGGCCCTGTATCCATAAATTTGACGCACAAGGCGCGTTTGTCGCGAGTTACCCGATCCAAGACTTCAGGCAGCGGATAGCACCCCTTGAAGCCGCTTCACCGGGCTTGGATGCTGACGGTAATTATGCACTCATTATCCCACAAGGAGATACAAAACGGGCGTTCCTTCTAACAGTAGATGCAAATGGAAATCTCTATGTTTGCGATGATGGAACGGTTTACAAACTCAGTTCAGAAGGTCAACCTGTTGATCGGTACCCGCTCGCGCAACCGCGAACAGGTCGCCTCGTACATCCCGTGGATATGACCGTAGATGCAGCGGGCAATCTCTACGTTGTTGATGAAAAAGGACATCGGGTACTGAAGTATAGCACTGAAGGAAAGTTCTTGCGTGCTTTTGGTGAATACGGCGACGCAGCCGGACAATTTATCGCACCCTTCAAGATTGCAGCGTTGACAGATAGCACACTCCTTGTCGCGGATACAGCGAAGTACTTAAAAGATTTCGCCTCTACGCTTCCGAATCGGCTTGACGATCCGACGCGACGCTACAATGTTGATACACGACTGTTTCGCTACCGTCTACGACGCATCCAGCGGTTTACCACAGACGGGGTCTATAAGCAGAAGCTGCTTATACCGTTTCGGCGAGAGGTTGAAACCGATGTCGCACTGCTACTCAAAGGGATCGACGGTACCGGAAACCTTTACTATCTCAATCCAGCGGAGTTACGCTTTAGGAAATACGCGCCGACCACATCGTTGTTCTCTTCGATGTTCCAGACGGAGCTCAAACTCCGTTATACACGCGATCTGCACGACATCGAAATCGACAATCAGGATGATTTGGATGCCGATCTCTATACCAAATCCGATTTTGATGAGCAAATTATTCAGGATACGGCGCAGGCAAATCTAATCCTTTCTTATGATCTGAACGAGTCGTTTCGTCTCGCGCTTTCCAACCGCCTCACTTACGTCCGAATGACCGATACGAGTTATTATCGCGCAAGAGATTTTGTAGACTTTCGCGGCAGTTTCAATCAAGACGATAGGGCGACTGAAAACTCTTGGGATGACCGCATCCAGATCGATTTTACATGGATACGCGACCATAGCCTCTACAATTATCGGGAGGCGCGGGCGTTTGCGTATTTTAGTCTCATACGCCTTGATTTCGTCAACGATGCCCTGAATCCAGCCAACTATCGCTTCTTTGACTTCAACGCGAATCTCTCCGACTGGGGCGCAGGGGTCCATTACGATTTAAGTCGTACATTCCGTTTGAATTTTGAAATCACACACTTTTTCGGCAAAAACAGATACACCTATATCGACGAGACGAGTGTCCTCTATGCAACCGGATTTCAGGAAGCGAACTTCACACGTGCTGCCTTGTTCATAAACGGGATCTTTTAAAACGGTTGCAATATATTCCAAAATTAGATATTATCGGAGTTGAAATCCTTTTGGAATGGGCTTCAAAAGTACCTGGACGGACTTGAAGGAGGTTTTCAGCAATGCAAACGTATCCATTATCACAACTCACCGAAGAAACACTTAATACACTTGTAGAACTGCACGAACAAGACGGTCCCATAGAAGTGTGGAAGAAAATGCAGATACCCTTGACTGCCAAAGAAGGAGTGATGCTTGACTACCTCAAGGCAGACACACAGCAACGCCACCTCACAAGATTAAACGAAGCCACCCTCTGGGCACGGACTATTTATCCGCTCTTAAGACTCGCAGAGCAGGGGCAGGTTTGCGCCTGGGCAGGTGTATTACTCAAAGCCACATATCCCACATTTGAATTGGAAGGGGAAGCCGATGGCGCGCTTGCTCCCGCTGTTGCTGGGAAAATTAGGGGCCCTTACCTCGTTGTCCATGAAGCAAAACGCGGTATTAACGCGCCGGACCCATTGTGCCAACTTTACGGTGAAATGCTCGCCGCCGCATGGATCAACTGGAAAACAGATCCTAATCCAGAACAACAGATTTTTGGGTGTTACACTATCACCGATGATTGGACCTTCGTACACGGGAGCGTTAGTGAAATCGAGAGCGAAAGACCTGTGTTCCATGTCGAGTTTTCACCGAGATACAATGGTATTTTGGAAGCGGAACGCATTGTGCAGCTGCTTAAGTTTATCGTTGCAAAGCGCGTAAATGTCAGCACTTAACAGGAGGCATCACTATGGCAACTTTTGGGACAGGCAATTATCAATATGAAGTCGTGGAAGGGTGGGGCATGATTCCCCAACTCGGTCTCGTTTCTGGTGTAGCGTGTGACTCAAACGATCGCGTCTATGTCTACAACCGGAGTCCACAACCCGCGATGCTCGTTTTTGAGGCGGATGGCACATTCGTTACCGAATGGGGCAAGGATATCTTCCAGAAACCGCACGGCATCTGGATGAGTCCCGATGATGAAATCTATACCACCGATACCATTGATCACACAGTACGAAAATTCTCACTTGATGGCGAATTATTGCAGACCTTCGGCACCGTTAATCAACCGGGCGCGCCAGGAGGTCCCTTTAATGAACCTACGCGTGCGGTACTTTCTACCTCCGGAGAAATGTACGTCTCTGATGGCTACGGACAATCGCGGGTACATCGGATGACTGCCGACGGCGAAGTGATCGTTTCCTGGGGCGCACCCGGCACGGGACCCAGTGAATTTAACCTGCCACACGATGTTACTGTAGACCATAACGACCGCGTCTATATTCTTGATCGCGGAAACTTACGCTGTCAGATTTTTAATAACAACGGTGAATATCTAACCGAGTGGACAGACCTCCGTTCTCCGAATGATCTCTTCATTGATAGCGATAATATCATTCACATTGCCGAAGGCGGGCAACGCATTAGCATCATGACGCTTGATGGAGAAGTTATCGGACGGTGGGGCGAGAAGGGCGATGCACCCGGACAATTCAGCGATTCACCACACGGCATTTGGATTGATTCAAAGGGAGACATCTATGTCAGCGAAGTCATCGCGGATAGGCGTTTCCAAAAATTCGCGAGGATTTAGTCAGTTTTGAAGAACCGTTATTTCTGTTTTAGCGGCGCAGCTTGCAAGCGCGTATTGCAAGCCATAATTATTTTTGTCGGTATTGTCGGTTGCGCGTTGGTGTTTGCTGACGAAGGTCATGAGCATTCAGGCGACCGAATAAAAGAGTTAATAAACCAACCGCTTACGCTCCAACTGGCGATTGTTGCCCTTGTAGTTTCATTTGTGCTTGGCGGTTTACATGCCTTAACACCGGGACACGGGAAAGCTATAGTCGCTGCTTACCTCGTCGGTTCTAAAGGCAGGGTCATTGACGCAGTTTTCCTTGGGCTTGTCGTTACCTTTACACACACCTTCAGTGTCATAGCACTTGGCATCGTCATGCTCGTGGCACAAGGATTTGCACCAGATGATATCGTTCCATGGTTAAGTCTATTCTCTGGTGTCTTGATTGTTGGTATTGGGGCGTGGCTGCTTACCAGAAACATGAAGCAGTATTACAGTGGTGGCGCACACAGCCATGCACATGGACATCAGCACCCGCACCCACACGATCATTCGCATGATCACGATCACGACCATCCACACGCAGATGACCACGATCACGGACACGACGACCATTCACATGACCACTCACACGATGATGACCATGACCACGACCATCCGCACGCAGCTGACCACGATCATGGGCACGACCATTCACATGACCATTCGCATGATGATGACCAAGGACATTCACACGACCACGCCCTGACACACAGTCATGGTGGGCGGACGCATAGCCACGCGCCGCCAGAACGTACCGGTTTTTGGGGATTGCTATCGCTTGGTATTTCCGGCGGAATCGTGCCGTGTGTTGATGCACTCATCGGACTCCTATTCGCGATTAGTCTTGGCAAACTTGTCTGGGGTTTGATTATCCTATGTGCTTTCTCATTGGGGCTTGCCGCCGTGTTGGTCGCTATCGGTATTCTGATGGTGATGGCAAAACCGGTAATCGAGCGTTTCACTGGCGAAGGTATCTGGTTACAACGCCTACCGATTATCAGTGCCGCTGTCGTCATCCTACTCGGCGCAATATTAGTCTTCAAAGCATTTAACACTGTCGGAATTCATATTTGAAAAGGGAGGCGATCTATGCCCAATACTATCGGAATTTTAAGCCCTGGTGATATGGGACATACCGTTGGCGGTGTCCTCCGTCAGAACGGTTTACGCGTCATAACCTGTCTGCACGGAAGAAGTCCGCGCACCCATGAACTCGCACAAAAAGCAGGCATTGTGGATGTGCCGACGTATCCGCAACTTGTTACCGAAGCCGACCTTGTTCTCTCAATCATGGTGCCTGCACAGGCAATGTCTGCTGCAGAAGCCATCGCGGAGGCACTGCAGGAGACAGACACAACGCTAACATACACCGACTGCAACGCCATCGCACCCCAAACGGTTCGCAAATTGGGAGATGTGATCACTGCAGCAGGGGGAACTTTCGTTGATGCCTCCATCATCGGACCACCACCACGCACACCGGGCGCGACACGCTTCTATGCATCGGGACCGGACATCGACACATTCTCAGAACTCAACAATTATGGATTAGATGTTCGCACACTTGGGGACGAGATAGGACTCGCCTCTGCGATTAAGATGTGCTACGCCTCCCTAACGAAAGGGTTAACGGCACTCTGTACCGAATTGCTCACTGCGGCATCTCTATTGGGAGTATCGGAACCACTCACTGCAGAGTTTCAATTGAGCCAATCGGCACTTTTTGAACGAATGGAGAGAGGTCTGCCGAGCATGCCGCCGAAAGCGAGACGTTGGATCGGTGAGATGGAAGAAATCTCGGCAACTTTTGAACACGTCGGACTGACACCGAATATCTTGACAGGTGCTGCGGATATGTACCGCTTCGTCGGTGACACACACCTCGCCGATCTCCCACCAGAGGCGCGCGACGAATTCCCGACTTTAGCTGAACTAATTGAAATCTTGGCGGAAAACCTGAAATCGAAGTGAAGTAGAGAATAGTATTTATCTTGTAGGATACGGTGCCACTGGATTGCTATGCCAAGTCTTAAAGGTAGCAAACGGTATGAATTTTGGGTATCATTCTGTTCGCAATGCCTCAATTGGCGAAATTTGGGACGCTCTCACCGCTGGATAGAGTCCGAAGACAATACCAATACAAGTGGAAATACTAACTGAAACTGCCATCCATTGTGGTGAGATCGCAACTGGCCATTGCGGAACAACTTTAACGATTTTGACGGCGATGTTTGAACAGGCATATCCAATCCCTATGCCAAGTCCAATACCCAATAAGCCCCCGATACCGCACATCACAACTGCTTCAATTAGAAACTGTAAAAGAATATCACGTCGTTTGGCTCCAATGGCGCGACGGATACCAATTTCTCGTGTACGCTGATTCACTGAAACCAGCATCATGTTCATAATGCCAATGCTTCCAACAAACAATGAAAATCCAGCAATACTGCTGAGCATGATTTTGATAATTCGGCTAATTCTATCGAGTTCTTTTACTGCTGCGGTCGCGAAACTAATATCAAAGAAGTTGTCTTGATTGCGATGTCGTTTTCTTAGAACGGCTGTCACTTCTTCGGCGGCTTTTTCGATGGAATCGTTGTCTACTGCTCTGATGTTAATATAATTGACATGACGTTTGCCTTTGAATCTGTCTTGTGCGGTGGTTAGAGGTATGAACACAATGTCGTCCCAACTAAATCCGTATTGAAGGCTTGTGCCGCGTTTCGCCATAACGCCTAAGACGGTAAAGCGGTCAGGTCTTCCCCCTTGTAGTGAAAGTTTAATTTCTTTACCGATCGGGTTCTGATTTCCAAACAGTTCTGTTGCGACCTCCGTGCCGAGTGTACAGACTTTTCGTCGATGATTGAATTCATCTTCGGAAAAAAAACGTCCCTGCTGAATTTGCCATTGCATCCCTATAGGGAAATAAGAATTAACGCCATCATACTCTGTCCATTTTGTATAACCCCCTTCAGCCTGCGCGAGCACTTCATCAGCGATACTTGGTATCACAGATTCAACGGTAGGACATTCGGCTTCAATTGCCAAAACATCTTCATATTTCAAGTGTTCACCGCTACGGTTTGGAAAGACGCGGTCGCCGCGCCAGATCCACGGATTCCGACGGACGAAAAAATGACCGCCATACTTTTCAAATTCTTGCATGACGATGCGCTTTGCACCATCACCAATAGCGAGCATTGCCAGCACAGCAGCGATGCCAATGACAATACCGAGCATTGTGAGTGCCGAGCGCAATTTTTCTTGGAGAATAACCGCAAGTCCGGTTGAAAATCCTTCGTATAGTTTCAATTCTCCGCGCCTCCTCCCAATGCGTGTTAAAATGTTAGGTTAGATGGATATAGTCAAGTTGTTTTCAGGTAAAATTAGTTTGATGGTTTGATTCAAGAAACATTTTCAAACATACCACTGCGCTTGTGCTCTGAAGAACTGCGCATAGAGTCCATCATTTGCCAATAACGTCTCATGATCCCCATCTTCAACAATTGTGCCGTTATCAAGGACAAGGATGCGATCACAGGTGCGAACTGAAGACAAGCGATGCGAAATTATAAGTGATGTGCGTCCGCGACTGCGTTGAATAAATCGTTCATAGATCGCTTGTTCGGCTAAAGGGTCCAGTGCTGCAGTCGGTTCGTCAAGAACGACCAGCCATGGCGTTTCCCGCATAAAACCCCTTGCGGTTGCAATGCGTTGCCACTCGCCGCCGGAGAGATCGCGCCCCCCAAAAGTTGGTCCTAACACAGTTTCATAACCCGCATTGAGTCCGTCAATAACCGAAACTGCACCACCAGCAGTTGATGCCACTTCCATGCGTTCCGGATGTTCAAGATCGCCAAAGATAATATTCTCACGTGCGGTCAGATGATAGCACGTGAAATCTTGAAACACCGCACTACAATGTGTTAGCCACTGCTGACGCGCTTCTTCGTTTAAAGGTATATCTCCCACCCGAATTAAACCCGTTTGCGGTCGATAGAGTCCAAGCAGCAGGCGTGCCAATGTGGATTTCCCCGCACCGTTGGGTCCAACAAGTGCCACTCGCTCCCCTTTATTCAATGTTAGGTTGACGTGACGAAGTACGGGTTCTGGCGCATTTGGATAGAAAAACGAAACATTTTCTATCTGCAGATGTGAAGGTTCCTGTGAGCCTGTCAGATTCAGTGCTTTCTGAGATGTTGAAGGGGCTTTAGCCACTGCTGCAGCATCGCGATCCAAAAACGAATATAAATCTCCTGACAAACGCCGCATATCGTCTGCAATCAATAAAAAATAACCGGCGACGCTATCCCAGATGCCATCTAAATTGACGATGGCGTTGATTGCGGCGATATACTTACCGACAGTCAGTCCCCCACGAAAGACCACCAGCAGTAAAAGTATAAGCGAGCACGCGTACAACAAGGCACGGGAGATGCCAATTGCAAGATGCGCCCAAAATTTACGTCGTTCAATGACCTGTTGTGCTTGTATAAGTTCTTTCCATAACTTTCGCCAGCGTCCTATCCATAGGTCCTGTGCTTGGTATAACCGTACCTCCTTACCCGCGCCCCGATCTGTCAGAATACCTTCTAACGCATCCCGCTCCCGCCGCTGTGGTGTCTGTTCTACATCAAGGCTGTAAGTATCAACAGCAAAGCGTGAACCACTCCACCAAGACGCTATACCGGTCACCATAGGCAACAGTGCTAACAACGGATGGATGCTCCACAGCACGATACCAAGCGCGGTGACACTGATTAATTGTTGAATGCTGTCAACGATCCACCAAACAATCTCTTCAAGTTCATCACCGGACATAGTCCGCGCGCGCGCAAGCGCGTTTTGGAATTCTGGCGTCTGAAACTCGATCAACTCTATTGTATTGGATTTCCGCGCGATACCCTCACTAATCCAAATCTCGATGTTTTCTCTGACATTGAGGCGTAACGGTTCTCGTAACTGGTCTGCAACCGTACTATAGATTTGTAGACCGAGCAGACCGAGCAACCACGGAACAACCTGCTGCCACCAACTGGCATCGCCTATAGCAGCGGTGATTGCATTGACCAAGTGTTCCGTCACGAAAAACTCGCCTACAGGCAGAACGCCGAGGGAGAGTGTCAGAAACATCATACCTGAAAGCGAGAGCGCGCCGCTCCGCCAGACAATCGCGAAAGTCCGGAAGTATGCGATGATACTTTCCTTCGCAGCCAATCCCCATGTCTTCCATTTTCCATTAACGTTTCGCATTTCAGAACCCTCTTGACTTCTTTACTGATACCAATGTGCTTGTGCTTGAAAAAATCTGGCGTAGAGTCCATCTCTGGCAAGTAATGCCTCATGTGTCCCGTCTTCAACGATGCGCCCCGAATCTAACACCAAGATCCGATCTGCGAGACGCGCCGATCCGATTCGGTGTGAAATCAGGAACGTCATCCGCCCCGCCGCAAGTTCAACAAAACGTTGGTAAAGTTCGACTTCGGCTTGTGGATCCAACGCTGCAGTCGGTTCGTCAAGGACGAGCACTTGCGGATTCCTAACTAAAGCCCGCGCGAGTGCGACTTTTTGCCATTCACCACCAGATAACTCTGCACCTTCACCTTCTTCACCGAGTGAAGGATCTAAAAATGTATCCAAGCCGTGCGGAAGCGTCTGAAAACGTTCCTCAAGGCCGACCGCACTGATGACGCGCCGGAGTGCTTCGTCCTCAATATGGAGGTCCGGGGGACCTGGCACCAATTCCTCACGCACAGGTCTCCGAAATCTCGCAAAATCTTGAAAAACAGCGGCACAGTTAAGGGCCATCTGTTCTGGGGCAATCGCGGTAATATTTTTTTCGTCATAGCGGATTGTACCATCATCAGGCTTGTACAATCCGAGCAATAGTTTGATAAGTGTTGATTTTCCGGCACCGTTAACACCCACGATACTAACGATCTCTCCAGGACGCACGTGAAAATTTATGTCTTCTAATACATCATCAGTCCCTCCCGGATATTGGAAGCGTAGATTCTGGACTTCTACGCCATGCTGTAGCGGCTGCGGGAAAATCTCGGTGCCTGACTGCGTACGCGCCGTTTTTCCGCGTTCTAAGAGGAGATACAAATCACGCAGCAAGGGTACATCTTCAAGTATCCTTTGTATTTGTCTAAGCAATCCCTCCAAATCTCCTTGGAAGAACGCAGCGATGCCGGTAAGAACCACATAATCTCCAAGCGTGAGATCGCCGTCCACAATACGCGCAGCGAGTATACCAATCGCGACTGCATACGCAATCATTTCAGCAATTGTTGTCCCGATGGAGGCTCTCGCTTCCGTCCAGATCTTGGCAAGCGATTCTTCCTTCCATTTTTCGTGGTTCGTTCGCCAGCGTCCGAAAAGCAGATTGAAAAGACCATAGAGCCGCACCTCCTGTCCAGAGGTAGTGCTGAGCAATAAACTCAACATATAATCCATCATACGCCGTACAGGTGTCGCTGCGTAATCGTGGCTGTATCTTTCTTCGGCTGCCCTAACTTTAATCCAAGCGGAGGGTAGCGCGGGTAACACCACTACGAGTACCAGCAGCGGATCCGCCAACCATAGGAGGACCCCGTACCCCACTAACGTCACGCAGAGTTGTCCGACCTCTGTTAGAAAGCGGAGTAGGTTCGTGAGCCGATGCCCCAGTGCTTGCCGCGCCCGTTGTATCAAATCGTACGTCTGCGGTTGATCAAAAACGGCAAAGTCGATATGCGTTGTCGCCTCAAGTAAGGCACCTTGTTGGTGGAGTCCGATGAGGTTTTGCATCTTCCATTGTAGGTATCCATCACAAATGCCTGCTATATTTCTGAACATTGCCAAAAGCACGAGCGCTACCACCCACGGGGCTGCGGTTTCTAAACTTAAATCCGCTTCCTCATCGAGAAAAGCAGCGATGAGATTCACCAGTTCCTTGCTTGCCCAAAGAATCCCTATAGGGATACACCCGTGTGTGAGCGTCAAAAGTGCTTGCGCAATTGCACCGAATCGACTGGCGTGCCAAGCAACGAAGAAGAAACGACGCAACGTCTTTATTGCAGAAGGACGGGATTCTGATGCTGTGTTGGGGGAATGTATAGTGTTGGTATCCATTTTTTTTCTCCAATAAAAGTAGCCTACAGGATTCATTTAATCCGAAGGCTTTGAAAAAAATCAATTAAAATTGGGAAAAATAGAATAGATTATATGAATCTCCATGAAGTTTAAGTATTTAAAACCGTCTCAGACCCAGGCCGGTAGGTTCGGTTTGATGAAGTTTAAGAAAATAAATCGGTAATTGACGGGCAATAAATTGCCCTACTACAAACAAACGGGCTCGTAGTAGTGCGATTTATCGCACGTTCCGACATTACCGAATTAAAAAATTAATCTTCATCAA
>CAZQIP010000304.1:0-2373 GCA_964593655.1 uncultured bacterium
TGGTCTGTCTTTGAACGTCCCTTTCTTAAATCTGAAGAAACACCCAAGCAAAAACTCTTCCATTTCATTTCAGACTACGTTTTTGTTTTTATTTTACTAAGGAGCGGCGGGGATGGTGCCCCGCCGAAACAGTATTTGCGCTTCTTATTCTTCAAAAGCGGCATCAAATGCTACCGCGGAAGGTTGAAAATCGTAGCCCTTGACGGCGGCACAAGATTCACGGGCACCGTGTTCGCGATCCATACCGCTGTCTTCCCACTCGATAGAAAGTGGACCGTCGTATCCGATGTTGTTCAGTGCGCGGATAATTTCTTCAAAGTTGATATTACCGCGACCGATGGATCGGAAATCCCAGTATCTTTGCGCATCACCGAAATTCAGGTGTCCGCCGAACACACCGGCTAATCTCGGTGTATCTGACCACCAGACATCTTTCATGTGGACGTGATAAATTCGGTCACTCAACCGTTCAAGAAATGCGACATAGTCAACGCCTTGATAACCGAGGTGGCTCGGATCGTAGTTAAATCCGAATGCTTCCCTGCCGTTAACTGCCTGGATTGCGCGTTCTGCGGTGACGATGTCAAAGGCGATTTCAGTTGGGTGGACTTCGAGTCCGAACTTGACCCCGACTTCATCAAAGACATCGAAAATCGGGTTCCAGCGGTTGGCAAAATCTTCAAATCCGGCATCAATTTGTCCGGGATCGTTCGGTGGAAAAGAGTAGAGGAGATGCCATATCGAACTGCCAGTGAAGCCGTTGACGGTGCTTACGCCGAGTTTCGCGGCGGCGCGCGCGGTGTTCTTCATCTCTTCCGCTGCGCGTTCTTGAACGCCTGCGGGATCTCCATCGCCCCAAATAGTTTCTGACAAAATACCTTGATGTCGGCTATCAATATTATCACAGACGGCTTGTCCAACGAGGTGATTGCTGATGGACCAAACCTTTAGTCCGTATTTCGCGAGGAGGTCGTGTCTGCCTTGGCAGTAACTGTCGTCTGAAAGGGCTTTATCGACTTCAAAGTGGTCGCCCCAGCAGGCGAGTTCTAAGCCGTCGTAGCCCCATCCACTTGCTTTTTCTGCTAATTCTTCGAGTGTTAAATCTGCCCATTGGCCTGTAAAGAGTGTTACAGGTCTTGCCATAATAATCTCCTTTTTTATGGCTGTCGGAAACCGTCAGTCGTCAGCAGTTGGTTAAATGTGTGCGGTTGAGAACATTATTCTGTCCACAATTGAGCACCCGAAAGCCGACAGCCAATCTAAAATTACGCGGGAGGCGTGTAGCTTGCATCGATCCAGGCGCGCTGTTTGCCACTTTCTACGGCTGCATTGATAAAATGTACCCCGCGTGCACCGTCTTGGACGGTGGGAAAATCCGTGTCAAACTCTGCAGGGGTTTCGCCTGCGATTTTTGCGGCGATTGTACGTGCGGCGTTGACATAGATATTTGCGAATGCCTCAATAAATGCCTCTGGATGCCCGAAAGGTATCCGTGAGTTGTGCTGTACAATTTCTGACAGATAGTCGTTCCCGCGTTTGTAAACCTGTTCGGGCCCGTCCGGGAAACGGACGTAGAGGTAATTCGGATTCTCTTGGTGCCATTCCAGTGAAGCCTCAGTGCCGTAGACGCGGATGCGTAGATTATTCTCTTCGCCTACTGAGATTTGCGAGGCGTATAGGACACCCCGTACCCCACTTTCATAATGCACGAGTAGGTTGCCATCGTCTTCTAATAACCGTCCCTCTACAAAAGTGGTCATGTCTGCACAGATTTCTTCGATGTGCAGTCCTGTGATATAGTGCGCCAAGTTCTCGGCGTGGGATCCGATGTCTCCGATACAAGAAGATGCTCCCGCTTGCTTAGGGTCGGTACGCCAGACGGCTTGTTTCGCGCCTTCGTTTTCCAAAAACGTAGCGAGCCAGCCTTGTGGATATTCTACGACGATTTTGCGGAGCGTTCCGAGTTTCCCTTCTTTCACGAGTTCGCGTGCCTGTTTCACCATCGGGTACCCAGTGTAGTTGTGTGTGAGCGCGAAGACGACATCGTGCTGTTTGACGAGATCACAGAGTGCCTCAGCATCGGCGACTGTTGTTGTCATCGGTTTATCGCAGACGACGTGGAACCCAGCTTCAATAAAGGTCTTGGCGACATCGAAATGGACGTGATTCGGTGTCACGATTGAGACGAAATCAATACGTTCACCTTCGGGCAGTTGGCTCTCTTTTTCTGCCATTTCTTTGTAAGAGCCGTAGACCCGGTTTGCGTCGAGAAAGAGTTCGCTCCCCTGTTGACGCGATTTTTCGGGTGATGATGAGAACGCGCCTGCGACGAGATCAATTTCTCCGTCCAGTGCTGCGGCTTTACGATGGACG
>CAZQIP010000305.1:0-10583 GCA_964593655.1 uncultured bacterium
TCGCAGAACACTTATTTTTATGCGCTCGGTAATAATGGGAATGCCGCTGGACACTACAAAGATAGCAATGGTCTGTATCATGGTGTCATCTTAGAAAATGGCGAACTGCGCCAATACGATTTTCCCGGTGCAGCCGAAACTCACATCTACGGTATCAGCGATGAAACAGGGGCACTGAGTGGTAACGTCGTCGATGCAGCGGGGGTCTCCCATGCTTTCTCAGGGGAGCTGACAATTACATTCCCTGGCGCAGTCAACACCTATGGGGACTTTGTCAACGCCGCAGGGGCTGTCGTCGGCAGCTACGTAGATGCCGATGGAATGTTTCATGGGTTCATACGTCACCCCGACGGCAGTTTCACCACTATTGACCTTCCAGAGATGCCAAATCTTGAATTCCTATTTGTGAATACCATCACCGATCTCGGTGTTATCGGTTTCAGAGCCAAAGCTGCCAACGATATTCTGCGGTCCTATATCCTTCTGCCCAGCGGCAGCCTCTATGAAGTACGGCTCCCAGGCAGTGTTAGCACTGTCGTCCGAAATGTTAATCAGGATGGGAGTATTATCGGGTATTATGACTTAGCAGATGGTCGTAGACTTGGTTTCGTCGGTAGACCTAAAACACAACCCAACGGAGCAGATTTCGGTAATATTTTCTCCACGCACCTCGCTAAAGGTTTGAACATGCTGTCTGTGCCGTTGAAACCGACTGTCCACATGACAGCACGCTCGCTCGCAGTCAAAACGGGGGCGACAACAGTCATTACGCTTGATGCCGCAAGCCAGGCGTTTTTGGCATGGACACTAAACGCACCCGACGACGGCTTCCCAATTGAAGGAGCAAAAGGGTACATCGTCAATCTACCAACAGCACGCGACATTGTCTTCACCGGAACAGGATGGACGCATCAGACGCAGGTGCCTACAGCACCACTCGCAAAAATACGCTCTCAGACGTGGGCGTTCGTTGTTAGCGGATATTTAGAAGGTATCCAGCAGTTTGACGGTTATCTTGTCACAGTCCGAAACCGCCGGACGAACGTTGTCATGGAAACTCGGGTACGTAGCAATTACTTCGCTGTTGCCACTGTCGATCTCAACTATCGTAGCGTCATTGAACAAGGGGACACGCTGGAACTGATTGTCACTGATACCCAAGGCAACATCGTCTCAGAAAAGTTTAATTTCACGGTGAATGCTACCAATCTCGTAAACGCCGTGCTATCGGTCAGGCTTACCGACATCGGTACCCCAAAGCAGAACCGCCTGCTGCAGAACTATCCGAATCCGTTTAACCCTGAAACATGGATTCCGTATCATCTCGCGGAAGCGGGTGCTGTGTCCCTGTCCATCTATGACGCGGCAGGCAACCTTATTCGAACACTTCCACTCGGCTACCAATCGGCAGGTTTTTATCAGAGCCGAGGGCACGCCGCCTATTGGGATGGTCGTAATGCGTTCGGTGAAGCGGTCGCAAGCGGTGTCTATTTCTACCGATTGACGACCCCTTCTTTCCAGCAGACACGGCGAATGCTTATTTTGAAGTAAAACGATGCAATACGAATGCACCACATGTAACAAAACCTATGAAATCTCGCCGTTACGCTATCGCTGCGACTGTGGAAACGCGCTAACGCTTGTCAGGGAATCACATATCTGCCCTAATCCACAAGTTCCGGGAGCGTTGTCGCTCTGGCGGTATCGCGAGGCACTGCCAATCGAGGTGGATACAGATATTGTCACCCTCGGTGAAGGCATGACCCCGCTCGTTCCGGTGGATGTCAATGCACCGGAGCATTTCGTCAAATTGGACTATCTTTGTCCAACTGGCTCTTACAAGGACAGGGGTGCATCCGTTCTCCTCACCCATCTCAAAGCACTTGGGGTTAAGACAGTTGTTGAAGATTCATCAGGCAATGCGGGTGCAGCGATAGCCGCCTATAGCACAAGGGCAGGTATCCATTGCACCATTTACTGTCCGGAGTCTACCTCACAAGGCAAATTAAGACAGATTTCTGCCTACGGTGCTGAGTTAAAATTGATACCCGGAAATCGTATGGCGACAACGGAGGCAGTGAAACTCGCGGCGGAGACCGTCTGTTATGCCTCTCACAATTGGCACCCGTTCTTTTTGGAAGGCACAAAAACATTGGCGTACGAAATTGTGGAGCAGCTTGGATGGCGCGCCCCGACACATGTTATCTGTCCCGTCGGATTCGGGAGTATCTATTTAGGACTCTTTATCGGTTTCCGAGAATTACAAGCACAAGGGATTATCATAAACATGCCGCGGCTTCTCGGCGTTCAACCTGATGTCTGCTGCCCGATTTACAATGCCTATGTTAATAAAACAGCATCTATCACACGGATGTCACAAACCGGTAAAACGCTCGCTGAAGGAACGACTGCCGAACTCCCCATCCGAGGACAGATGATTTTGGATGCTATCGCTACAACAGACGGTGCATTTACTACCGTTGATAACACAGACATCAAAATAGGACTCGAAATTCTCTCTGCCAAAGGCATCTATGTCGAACCGACTTCGGCTGTGGTTGTCAAAGGTTATCAAAAGTTTCGGGAAACAGGTATTATAAGCACAGGCAATCTGGTAGTGTCAATTCTCACTGGCATCGGCTTAAAAGCGATTTTTTAAATATTGGGTTTCTGCTCCGATTTGTCCTGCTTCGCAGTGAGAACCAAATCGGGTGTCCGATTCAGAAAACGCAAGGAACAGATCAAGAATGATTCAAGAAAACAGACCTTATCCCACTCGGTTTATTACGGTGTGTGCACTCATCGTGCTTTTCATTCTCGTAATTGGTGCGCTGCGGGCTTTAGAACAACCCATCTTCCGCAGTACTGCTACCAACAATCGGAAGGGTGAGATGCTCCCTGATTCTGTCATACGGCGCGATGAGATTGATCGTAAACGTTGGCCAGAAGGGTTTCAACTCCACCGTTACTGGTGGATCGGGGGTGCTGCCGTCTATATCGCAGAGATGGATCGCACAGCAGAAAACCTTCAATTCAATGTTGAACTCGCCAACAACCAGATCTTAGGACGTGAAACCATTAGCAACGCGACGCGACGGCTCATGCGCGAAAAGATACTCCCGCTCGCTGGTGTTAACGGCAGTTTCGGTATCCGAGAGGACTCCTACGGTCGCGGCGGTATGACTTTTAATCTGCACATTCAAAACGGTGAACTCGTCAGCATCCCTATATCGCTTGACAGATGGGGATATTCACCGCCGTCTCCATGGGGTGAGACCAGTTTCGGTGTAACCCCTGAAGGCGAATTTCTGTTGGATAGGGTGCAGCTTAACGGGCAACTTCGCATTGACAACGATACACTTCCGGTTAACGCCATCAACCAAATTTGTAGTTCATCATGTCCCGTTGTGCTTTTTACACCACGCTTCGGACGCAGGACTTTGACGCGGCGCGCCTACGAATTTACGCTTAAAAAACTCACACTGCCGCTTACGGGGAAATACGCAAGCGGATTTGTCGTCACAGCGGTCAACCGCCGTGGCAATAGCGTCATCCCGTCTGACGGTGTCGTTCTCGCGATAGAACCGCACTTGGCACGCAACTGGACACAGAAAATTGCGACATCTACAAAAGGCACACTGGAGATTGCGCTTACACCTACAAAATGGCAACGCGTTCAACAAGGGGTCGGTGGCAACCTACGGCTCGTCAGGAATGGTAGGATTGAACCAGAACTCGTTAGGTTTGGTGAGACTCGAGGCCATAGCGGGTCCGCACATCGGAACGGTGCCTCGCGCCATCCGCGCAGTGCCTTAGGGTTTAATGACGATAAACTCTTTCTCATCGCCATTGACGGTAGACAGCACGGCTATAGCATGGGGATGACGCTTTACGATATGGGAAAATTTTTCAGTGAACTCGGCATCAAACACGCGATTAACTTTGACGGTGGCAGCTCGTCAACACTCTGGGCATTAGGCGATGTTGTGAACAGCCCGGCACACGGCTATGAACGCCGTATCTTTAACGTTGCAATGATCCGTGCCAAAAAGCGATGAAACCACGACACCTTTTACTTTTTACCTTCCTGGTGCTGGCGTGTTCTAATAGGAATACCCCGCGTGCCGTCAGTGAAGATTTCATCTATAACTATTATCAGCGTGCCGACCAAGTCGCAGCGTTGCAACTCAGCCACGGACTCGCTGCCCAAAAACTGGAGGACGAGATCGCGCGTGTTAGCGAAGTTCGCGTCCCGGGGCAACAGGTTGAGGAGATGCCGAAGATTGAATACGAAGCAACCGGTCAAGAAGAAGGCACAACACACGTGTTATTCAACTACAAACTCACTATCGAAATCCGAGGCACGATAACCCATACCCGAAAAGTCGTGATCCAGACGGAACAGATTGATGGACGCTGGAAAGTCGTCAATTTTGATGAATATTAAGGCGGTATAAAGTAAAAAGATGAAAACTGGAAAAGTCGCCATTTTCACACAACCGCAAACGCTTATGGAATTCCGGGAATACCCGATTCCATCCGTCACACCTGACGATCTGCTTGTGCGAATCCGGATGGCGAATATCTGCGGGTCCGACCTGCATTTCTGGCGTGGACACGGTCCCAAAATTGAGAGCGGCATCCCCCAAGTATTAGGGCACGAGATGATCGGGACGATTGAAGCGATGGGACGCAACATCACAACGGATAGTACCGGACAACGGCTTACGGAAGGCGATCGGATCGCCTACTCCTATTTCAAGCCGTGTCAACACTGCTGGATGTGCCTTAACGGGAAACCGGGGTGTCCGAACCGCTACAGAGATTGGCTCGGTGTCTCCAGCGAGCAGCCGCCGCACTTCCACGGTGCCTACGGTGAATACTACTACATGAAACCGGGGCATTGGGTGTTCAAGGTTCCCGACGAACTTCCAGACGCGCTGGTATCCCCCATCAACTGCGCCTTGTCTGAAGTCATCTACGGACTGAACCAGATCGGCATCACGCTCGGCGACACTGTAGTTATTCAAGGGGCGGGTGGGCTCGGTCTCTACGCGACAGCCGTTGCACGCGAGATGGGTGCCGGTAAGATTATTGTTCTCGATCGGTTACCTGCACGCCTCACCTTAGCAAAAGAGTTCGGTGCAGATGAAACCCT
This sequence comes from uncultured bacterium, assembly GCA_964593655.1. GTDB lineage: Bacteria > Poribacteria > WGA-4E > WGA-4E > WGA-3G > WGA-3G. Next base: position 5,159 of record CAZQIP010000305.1, read on the forward strand.
CAACGTTGACGAAATTGACATGAAATCACGGGTTGAATACGTCCTTGACCAGACAGGTGGCATCGGTGCGGATCTCGTCGCGGAGTTTGTCGGTTCGCCGCGTGTGCTTGCGGAAGGGGTAGAAATGCTCCGATGGGGTGGACGCTACCTCTGGATCGGCAACATCAACCTCGGATTCCCGACAGAGATTGATCCGGGTAACATCGTCCGCTGTAGCAAGGCAATTCGCGGCGTGATTGTCTACGAACCGTGGGTTATCCCGCGTGCGCTTGACTTCCTGCTGCGCACGCGTGACAGGTATCCGTTCCATAAAATTATCTCCGATACCTTTCCGTTCAGCGGCATTAACGAAGCGTTCTCCTACGCCGATACAGGCTCAGCCATCCGAATTGGATTGGAATTCGACGAGGTTCATTAAGTTAGTACTATGGAGTTAGAAATATATCAAGACCGCAATGGAAATGCACCTTTTTTCTATGGCTCTCTGCTATTAGGGATAAAGTAACAACGGCAAGAATTCGTAGTCGTCTCAGAAGAATTGAAGAAAGTGGAAACTTAGGCGATCATCGGTCAGTAGGTGAGGGTGTGTTTGAACTGCGACTGCAGTTTGGATCAGGTTACCGAATTTATTTCGGCAAAATAGGAAACGACATCATTTTACTATTACGCGGAGGCGACAAAGGTTCACAAAGGCAAGACCTTGTAAAGGCGAAAGCAGATTGGAAAGAACACAATTCAAAGGAGTTAGAAAATGCGTAACTATAGAAAATTCAAAGACTATCACATAGAGCAACTACGCGATCCTGAGGACGCAAAAATATACCTTTCTGTCGCGATCGAGGATTATGAAAAAGATGAGGACATAGACGCATTTTTAATCGCGGTCAGAGATGTAGCAGAGGCACAGGGAGGTATATCTAAATTAGCTGAACGTCTCAGTCTTACCGATGAAGGGCTTAACAAAGTCCTTTCCGAAAATGGCAATCCACAACTCAATACCATACGTAAAATACTTCACGAGTTGGGATTTAAATTTTCGATAGACGCACGAGAGAACCAACCACACGCAGTATGAATTATCCTCATAAAACCGCTACTTCCGCTTACATCCACATCCCATTTTGCGCGACGAAATGCTACTATTGCGCCTTCAATACGTACACTTTCCACAAGGAACAGGCGAAAGCATACCTCACGGCACTCCGCATAGAGATAGCACTTTACGCCTCGGAGACCGACCCCTTAGAAACAATTTTCATCGGCGGCGGCACGCCTTCCATCCTTTCTACCAATGCGCTGACACAGTTGTTCACCGATATCCATCAGCATTTCCAAATAACGCCGGATGCCGAAATTACCGTAGAATGCAATCCCGGTACCGTTGACACCGAAAAACTTCGCGTCATGCAAGACAACGGCGTGAATCGGTTGAGTTTTGGTCTGCAAGCGATGCAGGACGAAACCTTGAAACAGTTAGGCAGAATCCACACCGTTGACGAATTCCTCCAAAGCTACCATCTCGCCCGCGAAAACGGTTTTGAGAACATCAACATCGATCTCATCTTCGCGCTTCCTAATCAGACGATGGAAGCATGGCAGCATACCCTCAACGAAGTGATTTTTCTCGACCCTGATCACATTTCGGCTTATAACCTCGTCATGGAAGAAGCAACGCCATTTTATGAATGGTGGCAAGCCGGTGAACTCCATCTTCCCTCTGAGGATACCGAAGCAGATATGTTCCAGTACACAATTGAGACACTCACAGCGCACGGGTACACGCACTACGAAATCTGTAATTTCGCCAGACCCGACCACTATGCGAAACACAATCTGGTCTATTGGAATAACCAACCGTGCATCGGACTTGGTGCGGGCGCGTCTGGATACGTTAACGGTATCCGTTATAGCAACATTCGGGGTATCGCACCTTATATTGATACACTTGCCGAACGCAACAAACCCATCGCCAATACAGAACGCCTAACAGGAGACGCGGAAAAGGCGGAAACCCTCATGCTCGCGCTCCGCAAACGAGAAGGCATCTCTCTTGAAAATTACAAAAATCGCTTCGGCGAAGATATTGAAGTCACGTTTGGAGATATTCTCAAAAAATGGATGGATTTGGGATTGTTGGAACGCACAGCCACGCATCTCCGTCTCACCCGTCGCGGGCTTTTCCTCGCAAACGAAGTCTTTGTCAAATTGATGTGAAAGTAGGAAGCAGCCCTTATCTAAAAACTTGACGAAAAAGAGAATGCGTGATACGCTGCTATTGAAAAGAAATCTTTGATTAGCAGCGACACACGGATGAAGCACACAGGATGAATTCCTTAAAAGATATTATTCAGCGTTGTCATCAACGACACGAAAAGCCGCTTCGGCAGCGGAAAACAAGGGTAACACCAGCACTCTACAAAGGTCTCCCTTATAATTTCTCGGTCTATTGCGCATGGAGATATCCTATAAGGCTTTATGAACTTGAGCAGGCGGACATCTCCTTCATGCCGATAGGACGCGCCCCTTATCACGACCACGGTCCGGAGGATTTTGGCGGAGAACGGTTTTTGAAACGCCAAAACAGAGAAGACTGGGAAAGTGGTATATGGCACAGATCCTGGGGAGTTCAGGTGTATACAGGTGTCCCTTCAGAGCGTGATGGTGCCCAATGGCATGACATCAATTTTAAGTACGAGGCTATTTGTAACGCCCCCGATGCCGTTCTCACCTGTATCGACGCACTCGTTAACGCTGTCGCCAACCCGATGTTGACCCTGACAAAGTCGGGTGGATTGCGTTTTTCTTGCAGAGTACAGAATTATCTTCATCCGAATACGAACGAAGCGAAGCAGTATATCTATAAATATATACCGATTTCTGAAAATCCACACCATCGCGATGTGTATCTCGAAATCTTGGGCGACAAAGGATACAGTCGCTGGGATGCGCGCTATGAAATTTTGATCGGAAATCTGGTCAACCCGCCTATCATTGCCAAAGAAATACTCTTTGCCTCTATTGACACGCTTCGTGCTGCACTTCACCAACCCGCACCGTCCGGAGAAACGGAATTGGAATCCTCCACTCAACCTACGCCTGTTGCGGCCTCCTTTGGTTCAACCAACCTTAATCTCGCAAGAGAGGCGTTTTTGAAGCGCGGGTTTTCCTACCTGAAAGAAAAAGATGGCATTTACCATTGGTGTCAATCCGACAGCAGTATTGACGATGGGCACATTTTGCTATGGGAGCAAGACGGTGATACCTGGGTCCGCACTGCTATACCTGATACCGGACTTCCCATGGAAGCGACACGTATAACAGATATCTGGGACGATACCGGTATTTTGCCTCCGGTACCAACCACCGGATTGCCAGTAACAGATGAGCTCCTTGCCGTGCGTGAAGCCAAACTGAGTCCATTGGGAATAAAACGACCATCTCCGGTGCTATACAAACAGGAAGGCGAAAACAGGGGTTACGGAACACTTGAAGAAAATGCTGTTCACATGCAGCAAGTTTTCAATCGGGGTGTGCGAATTCTCGGGCTTATTGCCGAAGCAGGTGGCGGAAAGCGTTATGCAGCAGAATCCTATGTCCTCAACGATGGCGTAATCAGTTTATCCGCGAAATCCGATTTATCTAAAGCAGCAGAACAACGCTTTCAAGATCGAAACGTGTCATCTGTTGCACACAGGAGAACTCGCAACTACTTATGGGAACAGGTGAAAGAGATACCTGTTGAGATACGGATGGCGACCCCCTTTCAACACGGTAATGTCTGTGAGGATCCGAAACGGTGTGAGGCACTTGAAAAAAAGGGTGGAAATCCGAATGAAAGTATTTGTCCGCAGTGTCCTGTCTATACAGAATGTCAGCAGCGAGGATATCTGTCGCAACCTACCGCATTAAAAAGTATCGCAGCACAAATATTGAATCCTGGTAGACTGTTTTTGGATCCACGACACGCAAAAGTGGCAGCAGAAACACTTGAATCCGTGGACGGCAGAGAGCGACTTTGTATCGTTGATGGAGCAGACGCAGATGAACTGTTTGTAAAGTGTGCGGTATCAAAAGACACCTTAGCGGAATGGCGCGTGAACTGGCACCAAAGTCCCTTAGGTAATTTTGCTAACGCCTTACTAAACGCATTAGAAACCAAAGGCGACGTTGATGATAATCCTATCAGACGGGTACGAGCAGCTGTACAAGCATTTCAAGGGCAAGAAGCAACGCTTATCGAGCAAATGTGTCAGGTCAATATAACGGGTAGCGTGGTACCGCGCGAGTTTGTAGATGATGAAACCGAAAAGGTATTGGCACATTTCGCTATTGCGTTTGAGGGCGGTGCCGATGCCTACATTCCTACGGATACTGACGCTGCGGATAGACTCACAGCAAAGGGGTTGCCTGTTTTTGAACTTGAGGCTTTTGAATCGAACGAAAACATGAAAATCCCGATGTCAATGACACAAGCCATTGAATTGGGTATCTTGGATACGTCAACTTTACCGAAGATTCGAGCGTTTCCAACAGTCTATCCGGATCCGAACTGGACACTTTGGCATCAACTTAAGGGTTTTTTTGAATATTACACGCGGGATGCTGACGCACCGATATTATGGACCGGCAAAGAGATACGGTTCTGGGTACTGCCGGTGTTGCATCCAAGTGTCAAACAACTCCTATTTATGTCGTCAATGCTCTCTGAACTGGATTTGCGCCGAGTATTCCCAGATGAGGAGATTGAAGTCCACCATATCACACCGACAGCGTGGGTCCCCGGGAATCGGATCTTTCAGATTCGTACAGGCATCTATCCGCGACAATCAATTTTAAACTACGATACCGACTGGCGGGCACTCGGCATGTCTGAAATAGGACAACGCTTTTTTCTCGGTATCCAAGCCGAAATCGAAAAGGATCCAAACGTTCAGCACGCAATTGTCACCAGTGCACCAATAATACAACATTTGCAGCACATTGCAAAAAAAGAGAATGTCTGTTTCGTGGAGGGTTTCAAACGGATCGAAACACTAAAAGATGCCGATTTTGCAGCAGCAAATATCATTTGGGTCGTCGGCGCACCGTACTGGTCCCCAGGCATCACTTGGCGAAAAACACAGATTTTGTTCGGAAACGACGAAAAACCCGTCTGTTATGATGGTGAAGCGGAATTCGGCATCTACAAAGATGAACGCATCCAGCATGTGTATGAACAGAACGCTGTAGGTTTACTTTCACAGATTATAGGTCGAGCCGGATTGAACCGCTTACCCAACAAAACAATAGTCCTGCTCACGAGTATACCACTGCCCGACATCACCGATCGACCTGAAACTTCGCTTTTTGATTGGGAAGATTTTGAGGTCGCCGGTGGATTAGACAAACTCCCTGAAACCATCGCCACACGTGAGCGGTTTGAGGC
>CAZQIP010000306.1:0-26402 GCA_964593655.1 uncultured bacterium
CCCTAAATCCGCCTTATCAGGGGGACTTTTTCTTTTTTTATCCGAAAACTAAATAGCCCTAACCTATGAAATATCTGTAATTGACACCCAGACCTGATTGTGATACGATGAAAGAAAAAGATAAGGAGAGACCATGAAAACCCTTCTCATCATGCGGCATGCAAAATCCAGTTGGAATTATCCTGAACTCTCTGACTATGATCGTCCGCTGAATGCGCGCGGGAAACGAGATGCGCCACGCATGGGTCAACACCTGCGTCAAGAAGGCTTAATCCCGGACCGGATTCTCACTTCATCGGCAAAACGGGCGCGAAAAACAGCGAGTAAAGTGGCAAAATCGTGCGGTTACACAGGAAAAGTGAAAAAGTTAGATGCGCTTTATGATACTGTTCCGGGGGTCTACTTTGAAGTATTACAAGCACTGCCGGACAAATATCAACGCGTCATGGTATTCGGACACAACCCAACAATGGAACAACTCGTGAATTACCTGACGGCAGAAATAGAACGGATGCCGACAGCGGCACTGGCACACATTGAACTCCCGATTCAACACTGGAAAACACTCAATTTATATACAAAAGGAACATTGGTCAACTTATGGACTCCCAAAACGCTTTTTTCCGATTGAACAGTTTGCCTATCTTGTTTTTGGGCCTGCTTTTGGGTGCTTGCGTCCTCTTTAGAACGGCATCGGCTGAAGTTCCAGTCTCGATGGCGATAGACGGACAATTTCTCCCGTGGGTTGTGGACGATGGTGAAGGCGGTGTTGTGGTTATGTGGGAGGATTACCGTACTGGAAAGGATTGGGATGTCTATGCGCAGCGCGTTGATGCGACTGGGAAAACACTTTGGGAAGAAAATGGTGTGGCGATATGCACGGCGGATAGAAATCAACGTCGGTTACGGATGGTTCGGCACGATAGACACGCAATTGTTGTATGGAACGACAGACGCGATAGAAGCAATTGGGATATCTATGCCCAAGCGATTAATCTTGATGGCAAGATTCTGTGGCAAACGGATGGGATTCCTATCTGTATAAATACAGCGGATCAATCCACACAAGCGATTTTGAGTGATGGCGAAGGGGGTGCCATCTGCGTCTGGGAAGATGAACGCCGGAGTTCTGAATTTCAAGACCTCTATCTCCAACGGGTCACAGTGGAAGGTGAACCGATGTGGGCACCTAACGGCATCCCTGTTTTTCCGTCGGAATCTCTACAGAGCGATCCTATTCTCGTCGCTGATGGTATCGGTGGGTTCTATGTGGTTTGGTGGGACGTTATCGGTTATGACGCGTGGCATATCATGGCGTATCGGCTGAGTTTAGATGCGAAGCCGTTGTGGGATGCTCCGATACTTGTTTCTCCGATGGAGGGCATGCAAGGTGAACCGCGCGTGATTCCCGATGGTGAAGGTGGCATTATTGTTCTGTGGCAGGTGTATGAAAATTTTATCAACGATCAGATCTATGCGCAGCGGGTTTCTGCTGATGGTGATAAACTGTGGCAGGAGACAGGCGTACCTATCTGTACTATTGAAGGTATCCAGAAACACGCCTCGGTCATTGGTGACGGGAGCGGTGGGTTCATCGCCGTCTGGCGGGATGAGCGCGATATCTACTCTGACCTGTATATGCAGCACGTTCGCGCGGATGGCACACGGAGTTGGGAACAAGATGGTATTCCACTTTGCACGGCAGGTGGACATCAGGACAAACCGTCTATCGTTCAAACTGAGAACGGACAATTTTTTGTGGCGTGGTTGGATTATCGAGAAGACTTCGGTGAGGAGAGTCGCGACGCTATCTACGGGCAGCTGATTGATTTAGAAGGTAAACTGTTGTGGGATAAGGATGGCGTGGCTATCTCCACGAGCCAAGGGGAACACTATCCGCCGTTTGTGGTATCTGTTGAAAATGGAAAATGGATGGTTGTCTGGAGCAATACGCGAGAAGACAACGGTGACATTTATCTTGAGCGGTTTTAGGTAATTGCCTATCCTTCAGTATCAAGAAAACGGCGAGGCACAGGAGCCCCGCCTATCAGGTATAATTACTTTTGCAGTTTCAAATCTCCCCACTTCGTTGTGAGTTTACCGACTGCGGAGACATACCCTCTCATACGAACGGTGGCTAACTGCTCGCGAACGCCTGCGTGTGAGATGTCCTCTATTTGGTAGTAATAGACGACATTCGGTTTAGCAGTTGTATCTGTCCATGTGTAGATGTGCCGTTCAGTTGTTGTGCCTGCGCCTTGGATTAGTTTTGGGTTGACGATTTTGAATTCGCCATCTTTTGTTTCACTCCGCAGGATGTTGAATCCCGCATTGTCTAACTCTGATTCGGTAGCCCACTTGATGATAATGCCTGCATCGGTCAATTCAGCTCGGAAACCGGATAATGAAACCGGTAACGCGCCACCACTTTTAACACCGGGTGCCCCGATATCATCAGGGTGTCCATAATAGGAGGTAGTGCCAGTGAGCAGTTTCGTGTTTATAGCAGAAATCCAGCCAGATTCATCAGTCCCGAGTCGAGGGACCCCATCATCATGTCTGCGAATCATTGATGCCCGTGCGCCTTCCTCTGTAAGGCTTTTTGGTAGGGACCACGTTGACTTATCATCATCAGTATTAAAATTTCCGACCTCGTCTACCAATTTCCCTGCTGCATCGCTTAATTTCATATAGAACTCTTCTCTAAGTAGCACATGGTTCTGAAAAACCGGTGAATTGCTAAGGTTGTAAATCTGTTCGTTCTGAAAATTATCTGAAGCTCGCCCTTGCTTTGAGACTATCAAAAGTGTTTCCTGAGGCTTAATAGATTTTTCTGGAAAAGTTAGTGATGCAGTCGAGCGAGGGGATACAATCTCCACTTTCCATCCGTTCAGAGATACGGCGTGTGTATCCGAGGGGTTGTAAAGTTCTATCCACTGTGGCAGATTTCCTCCCTTTGTGGCAACCATAATTTCACTTATGGTAATTCTATCCAAACTTGCTGTGTTGGAAACATCCGCCGTTGAAAGGTTCAAGGCGATATCTCTTGGCCGAACTACTCTAAAGGCGAGAGTTTTGTCGAGATTTTCTATACGCTCTCCAGAGACGAGAGTTTCGATGTTTGTGCCATCAAGGTTTATACGCTTAATCCCATAAGGTTCTATCCAGTACATCTTACCGCCTATGGTATCAAGAGCAATACCTTCAATGAAATCCTCCTGGACGTGCAAAAGGCCGACATCTGTACCATCGAGATTCGCACGTTTAATACCAAAATCAAATCCATCTATCCAATCTATCCAATACATCTTATCGTCCTCTACATCCAGGGTAATATCCAATGGACTCAGTAATCCCGAGACGAGGGTTTTGATGTCTGAACCGTTGAGATTGGCACACTTGATTTTACCGTCGCCATCCTCAAGGCCATGTTCTGCCCAGTATATCTTACCTCCTTCTACATCCAGAGCGATACCCGCGACACCATAATTTGCGTTGTCATTCGTCTCGGCGGCATAATCTGGGTTGGTGATGATGGTTTCGATGTTTGTGCCATCAAGATCTGCGCGCATAATCTTACCATGGCCTTGTCCCAAATACATCTTGCCAGCTGCTGTGTCTAAGGCGATACTCCAGATGAAATCACCTATGTTAACGAGCATTTCAAAGTTTGAACCGTCAAGCGAGGAACGATGTATCGTTCCCCAATCTATCAAATATATCTTACCGGCTGCCATGTCTATGGAGATATTCCAGAAATCAGTTCCGATATGGAGCGTTTCAACGCTTGAACCGTCAGGTGAGGTATAATGTATCTCGCCCCGGTCAGATAACCAGTATATCTGAGGACCGGTGACTTTTGCGGATACCGGTGGAGTGTAGGTTAACAAGACAGTAGCAAAAATCAATACAAAAAATGTGTAAAATCTTTTCATCGTTTTAGTTCCTTTCAATTTGAGATAAGAAAACCCGTGAAGCAGTCCGGATGGACTTTTATTCTTGCTATAGTGGATATCAGAATTAATGAGACACTCCACAACCGGAATTGTGTTATCATAATGCTATAGAGTAGTAGTCTTTCAACTTTAGAACTTGAGAGCAGGTTCGTAGTCGTGCGATTTATCGCCCTGCTTCGTAGTGAGAAAAGTCAATAACGGGCAATGAATTGCCCTACTACGAACCTAATTTATCCTGAAACTCAACATTGAAGCATTAGTAGTTTGGACAATTCGTCCTACATTTGGGTTGTGTTTTCTAAGGTCCAGGGATTTTCTACGCGTTGGACACTGCACAGAACACAGGCTAACGGTTTCCTATGCTACAAAGAAAACACAGGTTAACGGTTTCCTATGCTACAAAGAGAACACACGAAACTAACGGTCTCATATTCTACAAAAAGTGTCCAAACTATAGTATCATAATATAAAGACACATTTTTTTGGCGAAAGGTTACATCACGTGAAAAAAATATTTTGTCAGGCAATGATTTACAACTGTAGAAGGATCTCCAATTCCAACATAAAAATTGCTAATTTCGCTTGAAAATATCTCTGCGGGGTTTCAGGGTGTGATACAGACGCTGATCTGATTAACTTCCGGCCAATACCCACCATTATCAAGATAATAACTATTAGAGTGCAAGCCATCCACACGGTGTACCTTCGGTTCGCCTTTGTGATCGGTTTCAAAGCGAAAAGTTTTCTTGCCGTAGCCGTGCGTTGGCATCTGCTCGGCAAAGAAGGTTTGAAGGTTACGCATCTCATCTTTCATCTTCTGAACTACTTTGGCTTGATATGGACGGTCATTGGGCAGAAAGTAGATCATCCGAACTGTGCGGGGTTCACCTACGTTCAAATTCTGTCCGTAACTAATTCCCTGCATCTCTAAGACCATCAAAATGATGAGAAAAGTAAAAACAAAAAATTTGTAGTTAGCAGTGTGTGTCTTCATAAAAAATTCTCCTATCTCGGTTGTGTTTAAGTTTGGAGAGCAGAAGTGGAAAACGGTCTTTATACCATTTCTAAATGATGATCTTACATTATCAGTCTTCATAGAATGTTTAGCGATGCGGAACAAACTAAAAGTTTATTCTACATAAAGAGGGATTTATTAACAGAAATGGTATTACATATCTAAAATCTTATAAGTAGCCAATTAGTTACGATAAGCCAATTTTGAATATTATTCAATTAAAAAAATCATAAAGTCTTTACACAACTGAAAATCATGTTCAATTTTTTAGGGAAAAACAAGATGTGTCCATTTGGCGTGTCGCAGACAGCATTCTGCTATTTTTATGTCGAACTCACGTTTGGTAGGTTGTGTTTAAATATGGACAGTAGGGGTGGAAGGACGTTCTTGTACGACAGAGATAACGTAACTCCGAATTGTTAAATCCTGCAATGTCTGCGTTTCTACCTGGGGTTCAGGGTTTTTGCGATGATCGAAGACTACGTAATAGCCTTGATTCACATTTTCTATAGCGAGATACTTAGCGAGTTGCGCTTTACCTGCCTCATAGAGCAGATCGCCTTCCCAAATTTTTGTTTCAACAATATACTTGCGGGTGTTGTGGAGGATGAGGAGATCCATCCTGCCGCGCCCCGTTTGGACTTCAAGGTACATATTTCCACCGACGAGGCAAACAAACTGGTCGAGATAGGCAAAGAGGAGATACTGTCCGACATACTCGTGTGGCGTGTCTGGGATTTGGAGTATCCTGAAACCTGCCCGGGCGATGAAATCTTTGAAGTTGTCCAGGAGGGCTTGCATGTGAATGTGTCCATCGGGTGTCAGGTAATCGCGAAAGCCTGCGCGGGTGTCTTCAGGGAGGTATTCCCGCTCCAAGCCGTTAACAGGCTGCTTGAATGCCCGCATGATACGAAATTGATAGATTGGGTTCACAATTTTACACAACCCACCGGTATCTTCCGCAATCACGCCATACGTAACGAGTTGGCTGATGACTTCATTGTCCAAGTTGAAAGCCACGCCCTTATCGTAAGATGTGATTTCCATCAAGATCCTTTCAAAACGTGGGTCTCTGCGGATATTGGTCAGGAGGTGCTGTATATTGCGGTTTTGTTCACGAAGGAGCCGTGTGTGAGCGTTTGAGAAATGATCCATTGTGATTGGATCGGTCTTTGGAATTTCGAGTTCTGTTGTAAGAATTTGGGCGAATCGGTTGACGAGAAAGGGTTGTCCACCTGTCTGTTTGTGAAGGCTTTCAATAACTTCGGGTGCAAAGGCTTGCCCAACTTCGTCTGTGTATTGCCCAAGCAGTTCACGTACCTGTTCAAGCGTGAAATTGGACAGGGCAAACTCGTCGTGAATATTGAACGGAGAAACTGAGCGGTCGTAATCAAGTTGGGCGATGCTCTTGACACCGACGATACCGATACTGTGTGGACACTGCGAAGCACTACGGGTGAGGTAGATGCGGCGTAGCGAATGAAGGAAACCTCTCACAGCAGTTTTGGGGATGCCATCAAACTCGTCAATGACAACAACAAACTTTTGATTGCCAAGCAGGTTCGATAGATGTTGGAAAAACCTTAGCATCGACAGATGATCCATTATCTCTGTGGTGTCCAAGAAAGACTCCAAAGCTTCAGTTGGCGTGCTTCCACGTTTTTGAAAATTGAGTGCCATCCCGTCGCGAATATCCTCAACGAGGCTTCTATAAAAATCGACTGGGTCTACATCTACGTACGCTTCAAAGTTAAGTTCGATAGGGAAATAAGTTGGATCCTCAGCGACAAGCATGTCAAGTGCAAATTGGAAAAATGTGGTTTTGCCGGTTTGGCGTGGTGCGAAGATAACAAGGTATTTTCCCTGTTTGATGCGATCAATAAAGTCGGTGAGTTCAGCGGTCCGACTAACAATATAGTTTTTCTCTGGGGACACGGGGCCTTCGGTTCCAAAGGTCTTCATCGTTTTTCCTCATCGGTAGGCGTGATATGGTATTAAGTGGATCCTATTGAGACAAATAAAGTCAACTTCCTATCTCCCTATGCTTCTCTGCTCATCTCAATGAGATGCACGCCTTCAAGACCCGCGCGCACATCTTCATCATAACTCGTTACGATGACTTGGTGTTCCGCGGCGAGTTGGCGGATGAAATCGACCATCAATGTTTTCCGTTCACCGTCTAAATGAAGGGTCGGGTCATCAAATACGAAGAAACCGGGGTTGCCTAAAACTTTGGCGAGTGCCACTTTGAAACAGAGGTATAGGAACATCTTCTCGCTACCGCTGAGCAACATGAGACTCCGATCTGCACCGTCTATGTTGAGCGAAGGGAGCAGGTGTTCACGTTGTAAGTCGATACGCGTTTCGCTGAAAAGTTTCATTTTGTCAAGCCAATGATGCAATTCGTCTTCAGCGGGCTTAAGGATTTGCCGTTGGAGAGCTTCAATGGTCTTGTCAATCCCGGTGCAGGCGAGTTCTAAACTGAGAAGTGTCTTTTCAACTTTCGCTGCGTCTCTGTTGACACGTTGGAGCGCGCCGAGTCTATCTAAACGGACGGCTTCCTCCTGTTTGAGTTTTCCAAGTCGTTCACGCTCGGTATCAATCTGTGCCTTCAATTGCGGTTTGTCAAGCGTTGCGAGAGTATCCGAAGGAATGTGTTCGCTCTGTTGGACCCCTCTTTCACTCAACCGGGATGTAAGTGCTTCAAGTTCAGTCTGAATCTTATCAATTTCCTTGGTGCGTTGTTGAAATTGCGTTGAAAGTGCTTGCAAAGTCTGAAGTCGCTGTTCAAGTTCACGTCGACTCTTTAAATTCTCAGTTTCAGTTTCTAACGATTGTTTGTGTGTCTGTAACTCGGCACTGCGTTGCGATTTCTCTTCCGCTTTTTCCTCTACAATCCGTTGCACGACTTCTCGTTCAACCTGCTGATAACAGGTCGGACAGTGCTGTTCGTCACTTCCAATGAGCGTTCGGAGCGTGTTACATACATTCGTTAGCGCCTCAATTTCGGATTCAAGACGACCGGTCTGTTGTATAAGTTCATCCCGTTTTGCTTCTAATCCCGAAGCTTCCTGAATTGCGGTTTCGATATCAGTTATCATCTTTCGTAGCTGCGCAATATCGTTAAAACCGCCCAGTACCTCATTCTGCTGTTGTGTAAGGGTGTCCAACTGCTTTTGTAGACGGTTCTGGTGCTGCACCCACTCCGCGATAAGTGCGGCATCGCCGGTCTCAGCCCCATAAGCGGCTTCCAGGTCTTTTAACTTTGCTTCAATCCGTGTGATCTCGGCTTCGTTTACATTCTGTGCATTGAAGCGTAAGCTATTCTGATGGGCGCGGATTCTGCCCTGTTCACGTTTCGCGATACGACGTGTGTCAATGAAGCGCTGCCGGACCTGTATGAGTTTGTCAATACCGAGGAGGGTATGGAGGATATCGCGCCGCGTGGTGGACTGGCGTGCAAGAAATTCAAAAATTTCGCCTTCACGGAGGAAAGTCGTAAGGGCGAGTTGTTCGTGCATAATACCGAACCGTTCTTGCAACAACGCCTCAGTTACTCTGACGCGTTTTTCATCGAAAAGTACCTGCCACGCGCCGTTTTTTTCACTACGGAGCTGGATACGTTTCCCTGTCGCTCTGAAGAGTTGGTAGCGTTCGCCATTGACGACGAATTGGAGCCCTGCGGTGCCGCTATAGGCTTTAGCACTCTTGATGGCTGAAGCATCAACGCGCGGTACAATCGGTTTCCCGGTCAGCGTGAAGAAAATAGCATTGACGAGCGTGCTTTTCCCACTGAAATTGGGACCAAAGATGAGATTGATGCCGTCATGCAGCTCAAAATCTTGCTGTTGGAAACAACCGAAAGTCTTAAGGCGTATCCGCTCGAGCAGCATATTAGTTGCCCCTTTTCTCATGGATAAGATCATAAAGCATTTGGGCTCTGACCTTTTCGCGTCCGTTTTTTAGCGTGAATTCAAACGCGTTCACAATCGCTTCAAGTTCAGCGGGACCTAAAGTCCTGTACTTCTCCTCGCGCCGAAGAAGTGCCTCAATTTCTTTTCTGTATATATTCAGCGTTTCATTTTCAAGGGAGATGTCCATATCGGTATCCATTGTCTGAATCAGGATTCACAGGATTAGAGGATTTACAAGATTGGGTCTTACAGTTTGTGCTACGGGTCTCGTTTAGATTTTCGTTTTGATCTGCATCAAGCGTTCGGCAGCTTCGGCGAGGATATCATCCGCCATGCTGAACATAAATCTGAACTTTGTTTTTCCAAGATGTGGACGACTGTAGAAACTGGAGCCGGGGACACCGCCTACACCGATTTCCTTCACTAACCAGTGCGCAAAGGTTGTATCATCGGGAAACCCAAAACTGGTAATGTCCGTCATAATGTAATATGCCCCCTCCGGTTGATGGCAAAGGAATCCGGCTTTTGTGAGGTCATTCACGAGACGTTTGCGATTTTTATCATATTTCGCTACCAAATCTTTATGGTAACTTGGTGGTAGATTGAGGGCGGCGACTCCAGCACGCTGAAGCGGATGCGGCGCGCCGACGGTGAGGAAGTCGTGCATTTTGCGGATCGCATTGGTTAAAACCTCGGGTGCGATGACATAGCCCAACCGCCATCCTGTCATAGAGTACGCCTTGCTCAACCCTGACACGGTAATTGTCCGATCTCGCATCTGTGGCAGGGCGCCGATGCTGATATGAGGCTTTTCATCATAGATCATGTGTTCGTAGATTTCATCGGTAATCGCGAGACAGTCATAGGCACAGCAGAGATCCGCAATCTGTTGCAGTTCGTCAAGCGTAAACACCTTGCCGAGGGGGTTATTTGGTGTATTTATGACAATCGCTTTTGTGTTAGCAGAGAAGGCATCTTGGAGTTCGGCGGGATCATAAGTAAAGTGGACAGTGCCGTCAGGGGCTGGTGTCTCTTGCAATGCGACATAGACCGGCTTGGCCCCCGAGATGATTGTATCGGGTCCGTAATTCTCATAAAAGGGTTCAAAGATGATAATCTCGTCGCCAGCATTTATAATTGCGAGAAGCGAGGAAAGCATGCCTTCAGTGGAACCGCAGGTGACAGTAACGTTTTTATTTGGGTCTGTGGGGATGTCGTTAAACGTCGTCATCTTCTGTGCGATCGCTTCTCGAAACGAGGGTGCGCCCCATGTGATGCTATACTGATTATATCCTTCTTGGATCGCTTCAATCGCGGCGGCTTTGACTTCAGGAGGAGGTTGGTAGGCTGGCGTGCCTTGAGAAAGGTTAATGGCGTTGTAGCGCAGACAGAGCTGCGTCATGCCACGGATGACGGATTCACTGAACCGGGTAGATTTGTCTGAGAGTTTAGATTGTAGTGAAATTTTGGACATCCTCTCTCAATGTGAATACACAAGAATGTACTACAACTCGGTTTTATAACTCAAAATGACACCATCGTCTAAGGGGATATCGACAGAATGTAGTGTTGGCGTGTTAAAGACGAATTCGATATAGTCTGGCATTTCGTTGCGCATTGTCATGGTATCATCAGCGACAATTAAACCTCCTGGACGGATGTTCGGCAACGCCAATTCGAGGTAGCGTCGGTATTCGTCTTTCTCCGCGTCAAGGAACACCAAGTCGAAGGTTGCGTCACATTTCGGGATTTCGTCGAGTGCGTTTCCGATGCGTATCTCAACGATGTTGTCCAAACCGAGTTCCTGAAGGTGTGCGTCTGCTTCAGTTGCCCGTGCTGGATCAAACTCCAGCGTGATGAGCCGCCCGCGTGTCTTCTTCAAGGCTGCGGCGATCCAGATTGTGGAGTATCCGTTACTGGTTCCGACTTCAAGGACATTTCGCGCCTGAATGGATTGGATAAGAATAGAGAGAAATTGCCCGTTCTCGGGCGCGATATTGGTATACTGTTTTGCGGTTTTTTCGAGCCGTTTTAGAACGGGTTCGTATTGTTTCATAGGGCTTCAGGCTTAACGATAAGGAGAGAGGCGGCAAAAATTGCCGCCTCATTTGAGTTATTGAGTTAGCGAAGTTTCTTAATTTTGCCCCAAGAGGTGGCGAGTTTGTCCTTAGGATTAACAGCCAAGAACTCGTCAGCCCCCATCTCCATGCTCTGTGCCATTTCATCATCAGAGAGCACACGGTTCCAGAGGCGCACCTCGTCAACCATACCGGGCCATGCTTCACCGGACCAGGTGCCGATTTGTATTTGGCTGGTAACGCCTGCTGGTGCTACGGGATTATTAGAATCCTGCTCGTGCGTTACTTCGCCGTCCACGTAAATTTTAACTTTGCCTTTGTTATCCGATGTGTGGGTATAAGAGAGGTAGTACCATTTACCGGTATCCAAGCCGGTTTTGTTATCGTTAATGTCCAAGAACCCACCGCCGGCGCCGTTTGTCCAGACCTTGATACCGTTTGCGGGGTTCATCCCGTATCCAAATCCGATGTGTCTTGCGCCACCGCCGGCTCGCGTGCCAAAAACGATAGCGTGTGCGCTCGGCAATCGGTTGAGATTAACCCACGCGGCTTGCGTGATTTCATCTTCGATGTGGAAAATTGCGTCATCTTCAATTGCGACAAAATCGCTGGATGCGCTAAATTCGAGTGCTTTCCCAAATTTGCCATCAACCCATTTTGCGCCGCCGTTGAGTTCACCTTCAAGGCCGTTTTCTGAGAAATCTTCGGTTGCTTTACCATTCCCCTCGTCAAGTGGCATGTACAGGACAAGCCCTTCGAGCAAATCGGCAGCTGCAAAAGTGGTGCATACCGACACAAGGAACAAGATTAGAAATAGTTGTTTCACAAGTTACCTCCATAGTGATCGTAATTGATATGTACAATATTACCACAAATCAGGCGAGTTGTCAAGATTTCGCTATTATAAGGCCCAGAAGGATTCAGTTTTCAGCAATCAGCATTCAGTAGACGCAGTGGATCGCGAGCACAGCTCGCTCCTACAGTAGAGCACAGTACATCGTGAGCACAGCGTGCTTCTACAACGATATATCGAGCTTTGGAGACAGCTTCTTCTTCTACGGGAGACCTGAATAACAAAGCATAACTATAGGAACAGCTGCCAACTTCTACCGGGTAGGTCGGCGCGAAACACCTCTACATTTCCACGGTCTGCCATCGTGACATAGCACGTGCGTCCATCTGGTCCCCCGAAAGCGATATTCGTGCAGAGCTTACCAGTTAACTGTACTTCCAGTAATACCGCGCCTGCGGGTGATAATTTTGCGACTGTCCCTTTGCCGTGCCGAGTGATATAGAGATTGCCTTCAATATCGCACCGCATCCCGTCCATATTGAAATCAGGAAACTGGATCAGCAACCGTTTGTTGCTAATTTCTCCTTTCGGTGAGAGGTCGTAAGCCCAGACATTGCGTTGTGCGGATTCGTTGACGTACAGTACTTTTTCATCGGGACTCACCTCAATACCATTTGTCGTACCCATATCTGCTTCCAAGAGGGTTACGTTTCCATCGGTATCCACGCGCCAAATTTGTCCGGTTGAGGCACCCCAATTCGGGTCGCTGGCGTAGAGAATATCGTTTGCGCCGATAGCGAGATCGTTCGGCTGATTCATCGTCGGTTCGTGTGCATGGACACTGATTTCCCGTGTAGCCATATCCACTTTGAGGACATTGTGGTTGGTATAATCAGCGATGAACATGAAGCCTTCGCTGTTGAAACGGATACCGTTGCCGATGCTACCGGTGGGTAGTTCCACAAAAACACTTGCAGTCCCCTCAGGTGTTACCTTACCGATGGTCTGTTGTCTTGCGTAGTTGACAGCGTATAAATTGCCTGCTGCGTCGCAGGCGGGTCCCTCAATTCCGGATGTAAACCCGTTGAGAGGTGTGAATTCTTGAGCGACAAAAAGTTCTTCGTTCATCTAATCTTCGGGCAGGAAACCCAAGTATTTATGCTTGGGAGGAATGCCCGCTCCTATAGTAAAAGTTCAGGCGTGTGAGCACTCTAAAATCAGACCGCTTCGCCCCTGTGGTTAAACGTTGCCCATCAAGTCCATAGATAGAAAACAGACCTTTGGCATTGATACCCGCAAGGCGTGTGAGACCGTATGTGACGTGCTTTATCAAAGTATTTTTGATAAGCCCATCTCCCAAAACGGTGCCACCATATCGCGGACGTTTACCTCCTTTTTGTGGGTTCTGTCTATGGAGTTCACGTCTGCGTATCGGTATCGGTGATATGCAGAATATATCCGTGTTGTCAGGTGTGCTGTTGCCCCCGACAGTATGATAAGCGAGACACCAACTATCTACACAGTGAGCGTCAAAGGTTTCTGAGAGTTTCTTTGACGACTTCTTGAGACCCAGCCTATCACGTATCTCTTTGGTTGCGTAGCCTTGAAGGGTTCGCAACTCCCAACGTTTGCGGATTTCAGTATAGAACCACTGTTTACCCACTTCAAGTGGACTAAAAGATTGATTCCACTGCTTCGCACGTTCTATGGTGCGTGCCTTAATATCTTCAACACAGACGTGTGTAATAGGATAGAGTTTCGATAGCCAGTTAAGTATCCGAAGTTTCCAGTCCCACCTCGCACGCGTGCCAGCGGGGATACGATTACAATGAGAGAGATTGTGCTTTTTCTGTTGCCGATTCGGACACTTCCGTGAACGTCTACCTCTCCGAAGTATTCTACGCTTCTCTACTTTCTTGCCAACACCGCTATGAGCGTCCGCCTGCACATTCAAATAGGTGTGTGCTTCTGATTTGACGGTAAAGCCTTCCTTCTGACTACCGGGGTCTACACCGACAACAATCTCTTGTATCGCTGTGTCAGACGGTTCTTTGTTGAGACGGATACAATAGATACCGTTATCCCAATAAGGTGTTGCCTCACCACGTTTGACGAGTTTTCTCGCACGTGCGGCATGCAGCGGCATGAGGTGTTGTCCGTCTTTAGTTTTTACAGGCACAAACATAAGTTTGTATTCTCCTTTGCAGGGTATGTGTTGCCCCTTCCAGATCGTCCTATCAGCGTTTACATAGGACTTGGGGAGTATCCTAAACACTCCTGTATACCACTACAGGATAGGACGATATTTTACTGTAGAAAACTGTTTAACTTGTGGAGTGAACCTGTGGTATAGGCTTCTCACAAGCCCAAGTCTTTAGACTTGGGTAGTTGACTGTTTAACTCCCTGAATTTAGTTTGCACTACAAAGTACAAACACGCCGGTATACGCGTGTGCGAAGTTCCGTCCACCAATGGGTGCGAACTCTGAATTCCCGAAGAACCCGATAACAGGTAGCCCCGGAAATTTTTCTTGGATAACGCTCATGTCGTGATTTGCCGCGCCATAAAGCCCTTTGCCACGCCCTAAGCAGTTAAAGTAGAGTCCAAACGCGGGGGGTTGCTCCCGGGTTTTCTCAGCCAATTGTGCGATGATTACCTGAATTTCTTCTGCAGCGGCAAGCGGGTTCCGCAGATGGAACTGGACCAGCTGTCCTTCTTTTACCTCTTCGGATATAGCAATAGCAGCATGTTGCTCATTAATCCCGACAAGATTACGAATCAGAAAATCGCCACGCGCCGGATTTTCGTTCGTATCATCCATTGCAATCCCGACGAAGACTGTGCCGCCTGATCGGCGGATATCGTCCTGCGTTAGCAGTTGCAAGGCTCCCTTAAAGTTTTCGAGTGCTGGTTCATCGTCTAACTCAAAGATGACGCGCCCGTCGGCTTTTGTGACCTCACGCGGTTTGCCAATAGGTTGACAGCCCTGTGCGACCCCAATTTCGGTGCTGAAATTTCCGCTTAAAAGCAGCCCTGCAACACCGCCCTCCGTTGCTTTTGGGCCTTGCCAATGGTACATCTGTGCGCCGGTTCCATCGCCTGAAACAGCAGCTCCGACAACAGGAAGCGAAGCACCGTCATCACCGATATGCTTTATGAGCTCTGCCGGATTCAGAGCACGAATATCTGGAAAAATTACCAGAAGTGAACCATCGCGCAGTTCTGTTTGAATACTTTCCTGTATCTGTTCACCTACCTCGGATTCCGTTCCTTGTGCAGCAAAAGAGACTGCGGAAAGTTGTTCACCTCGGAGCACCATCACAGCGAGGGTGGGTTCTTCTTCAAACTCACCGGCAGAAGTCAAAACGCTCATCCCCGTACATCCGACGAGTTCTTCACAACTGGTGTTGGCGTGAACGGTCTGATATAACTGTTCATAGTCCGTTTGATAGTTAATGGTTGCAAACACGATGGCGATGTCGGCTTTAGCGATACCGGCGTTCCCCATTGCCAGGCGCGTCGCGTGCTCCGCCGCTTCCGCGGTGGAGAGGTCATGTGAATGTCCCACACCTACATGAATCATTTTTTTCCTCCACCTTTTTCTTTTATCATACAACAGCTACGCGAAAACGTCAACAAATAGCTTAAAATCGAAAAAAGATGCATGAAAACAGGGTATGTGATATACTAAATTATTGAATCTATTTACGGTGGGTTGAACCGTTCACCATAGTTCAGAGAAGCATACGTAATTTGGAGGAAATGGAATTTGTCAGCCGAACTTCTTAATGGCAGTCGCCTTGCGCAGCGTGTCCGGAGCCGGATCCGTCGAAAACTCAAAAAACTTACATTTACGCCTGGACTCGCTGTTGTGCAAGTCGGCGATGACCCAGCATCAACGCTCTACATCAAACACAAACAACGCGATTGTGAGAAGGTTCACTTTCATTCCGAAGTCCACCACCTACCCGTAGACATTACCCAAAAGTCGCTCATCGAGCATATTGAAACCTTGAATGCCCGACCGGATATCCACGGGATGTTGGTACAAATGCCGCTGCCGTCGCATATAGATAAAGAGGCAGTTATCGATACAATTACGCCGCACAAAGACGCGGACGGATTGAACCCGGTCAATTTAGGGAATCTGCTTATTAACAGCGAGGGTGTGACCCCGTGTACACCAACGGGTATCATTCGGCTTATTGAATTGACGGGTGAAAAGATTGAAGGCAAACATGCGGTCTGTATTGGTAGAAGCCCACTTGTCGGCAAACCGGTGGGATTGATGTTGTTGAACCGGAATGCAACCGTTACCTACTGCCACTCTCGAACGGCAGACCTCAAAGCAGAAGCGCAGAAAGCGGACATTCTTGTCGTGGCTATCGGCAGACCTGAATTCATCACTGCGGATATGGTGAAACCGGGGGCGATCGTCATTGATGTCGGTATTAATCATGTAAACGGACGGGCTATCGGTGACGTTCAATTTGAGGAAGTTAAAGAAGTGGCTGCGTTTATCACACCGGTTCCGGGGGGCGTGGGCCCTATGACGCGCGCAATGTTGTTAGAAAACACGCTAAAATTAGCGATTGGAGGCTAAAATATGGCATTTCCAGGATTCGAGTTGAAGGATAAAGTGATGTTAATTACCGGTTCAGGCAAAGGTATTGGTAGAGGCATCGCCCTTGCAGCTGCCCAGATGGGTGCGAAGGTTATTTTGAACAGCCGTACGCCGTCTGACCTTGAGGAAGTTGCGAACGAGATTCGTGCCAACGGTGGCGAAGCGGAGTCCGTCGTGTTTGACGTTAGTGATCTGGCACAGGTTGCTCAAGGGGCGCAAGCAGCGATTGACGTATGGGGTAGAGTGGATGTGCTCGTTAACAACGCTGGTACGAACCGTCCGAAACCGGCGCTCGAGTTAACCGAAGAGGATTGGGATGCGATCTACGATCTCAATCTCAAAGGTCTGTTCTTCTTGACCCAGACGCTTGTGAAACCGATGATAGAACGCGAAAGCGGGAAGATTATCAATATCTCTTCAACGATGGGATTGGTAGGCGGTCCGCTGCGTACTGCCTATTCGGGCAGCAAGGGTGGGGTCGTTTTGTTAACGAAAGGGCTTGCAGTTGAATGGGCGCCGCATAACGTCACAGTGAACGCTGTCGCCCCAGCGTTTACACGGACCCCGCTTGCGGATGTGCTCTTGCAACGTAAAGAGTTTTATGAGGATGTTGTCCGGCGTATTCCGATGGGACGTGTCGGCGAGGTGGACGAAGTCGTCGGTGCTGTGCTATTTTTAGCATCAGATGCCGCGAACTGGGTGACCGGACAAACAATTGCAGTTGATGGTGGCTGGGTCGCATGGTAATTCACGCGATTCGGCTAACTCATATTAACAGGACTCAGGTTTGCACCCAACTCTATAAATAGCGTCCTTAAGGTAGGACGCTTTCTTTTAGCGGGATCTACGTATTGTTAATGTATTTTCAAGCAAAATTGATAAACTTTATGTGAGCCCCATCTTAAAAATCAAACAATAAACAGATAGAGGAAACTTTACTCTGGAGGAATAAACGTGAGAAATTTTTTTGTGCTCGCAACCATCGCGATATTGGTTTTCAGCCAGTTTGGTTGTTCTTCTGATGAGGAGCAGACAAAAGTCGAGAATCCTGCGGTGATTGATGAAACATCAGCATTTAGTGGTGCGCCGCTCTTAGGCGATGTCGTCCTGGAAAATATGTATGAGGATGAAGCGCGACAGCTGACAGATAAAACACCGGTCCAGATTGTCACAGTCATAGAAGGCACAAATAGGGTTGTGCTTGATGCCCAATTCCGTGGGGTTCGAGATTTCGGATTTGGATTTCCACTTTACGAATTTGAACTCACCGATGAATTGGCTGAAAAAATGGGTGGCATTGCACAAGGTATGTCTGGAAGTCCGGTGGGTCCTCCGGGACGTATTATGGGTGCGCTTGCTTATGGTGATTACTTTTCCAAGGCACCGACTCGATTCTGGGTAACATCAATTGATGCGATGGAAGCTGCGATCCACCACCAAACCTTTGGCGAAATGTTGGCAGCAGAACGTGCACCAGCGGCACCAGCAGGTGGTATCCAAGCGGCATATACACCGGTGAAGACCCCTCTGACGATCTCTGGGATACAACCCCATAGACTTGAACAACTTTCATCACATTTGGAAGGCTCGCGCTTCGATTTTCTCCAATTATTTGCCGATATTGGGGATGCGCCGGCAGCCCCGCCAACGGTGACGACAAGACTCGCTGCTGGCGACATGATCGGTGTTGCTGTATCGACAGGCGATGTTGTCAACAGCATTGGTTTCGGAACGGTGACACAGGTCTACGATGACGGTACATTTGTAGCGTTCGGACATCCGATGACGCTTGCTGGCAAGTCGGCATTGCCGGTCTATCGCGCCGTTACCAACGGTATCGTTCCCAACCTACAGGCATCCTATAAATCTTCATCTGCTTATGGGAATCCGATCGGAACAATTACGAAAGACCTCACGCCGGCAATTGTTGGTGAACTGGGTACAGTCCCGTCAATGATTCCGGTGAAGATCACTTACCAAGCAGGCAACGGTCCCGTAGTAGAGAAAAATCACAAGGTCGCTTATGGTCAGGAATCGTTCCTCCCGATCGTTGCAGCCCTCACGATGGATTCCATCCGTCAGGAAATAAGCTCTGCTACAGTGGACGGGACTATCACGCTCAAGTTCAAAGAAACAGAAACCGTGTACACGGAATCGTTTCGGAGTGCCTCTTCGGATCCGTTTTTCGATGTGCTGCTAAACATTGACCGGCTCGTCTACGCTTTCACAGACACGCTTTCAAACAGTGCGGGGCAAGCCACATTGACAGATGTGTCAATTTCTCTCCACGATAAACCGCAAATTATGTTGGCGGATATTCACAAGATTATTGTTTCGGAGGAGGGGATCACACCTGGTGAAGACCTGACGGTTTCTGTGGTGCTACTTCCGCACTGGAGCGCAGCGGGTGCCGAGCGGACGATTCAGAGAGAGGTTACACTTGAAGTTCCGGAGGATTTTCCGGCCGGCGATGCCCTTCTCACTGTAGCTTCTGGGAACGCTTTCGGTCCCCCCGATCCGTTCTTTGGTCCCGATTTCTTTGACTTCGGTGGACCCGACGAAGAACCAAAGCCGTTGCCTGAGAATCTGGACGAACTCATCAAACAGATGGAAGAAGTGCAGATAGATCCAGGCGAAATCACAATAACGCTTGAGTCGTTAGGACCTCCTCCAGACGCGTTCCCGCCTGAAGAATTCCTACCACCAGATACTTTACCCCCAGATATTTTCCCGCCAGAAGGCCTACCCTTCCCTGAAGATGGTGAGATACCTGAAGATGGTGAAGCACCTGAAGACGGTGAAATGCCTGAAGATGGTGAAGCACCTGAAGACGGTGAGATGCCTGAAGACGAGGAAGCACCTGAAGATGGTGAGATGCCTGAAGATGGTGAAATGCCCCCAGGTTTACTATTTCCTGAAGACTTTCCACCCTTAGACGGGTTCCCATTCCCACCGGATTTTGAACCC
Source organism: uncultured bacterium (assembly GCA_964593655.1). Lineage (GTDB taxonomy): Bacteria > Poribacteria > WGA-4E > WGA-4E > WGA-3G > WGA-3G. Next base: position 19,348 of record CAZQIP010000306.1, read on the forward strand.
CCACCGTCTGTCGAAATTACCCTTAGTATCGATGGGTTTATTGTGATAGGTTTCAAAGATGTCCCTGTCACAATAGCGGGTGAAGAAATGGTAGATGGCATGCTTCCTGGGGAAATCGTTGATGGTATGCTGCCAGAAGAAATTGCGGACCCCGTGGAACCGGTAGAACCCGCGGAGCCTGCGGACCCCGCGGAAGAGGAATAATTCCGAAGCCGACTGTAAGGGCAGGTCTCTGCGCCTGTCTCATTTCAATTCGTCTGGGCAGGTCTACATGCCTGCCCAGACTTCTCACTTCTACTTCTTTCCAGTTTCACATACAACAGTCTGCTGTTTCACATAACACTTCACAATATCAATAATCAGTGCTATATCGTTTCGGGCAGATTCGAGTGAAGTGTAGCAGGTCTCATCTTCTGTGATGCATGCATGGAAATGGCGTAGTTCGCGAACAAAAGCACTTTCCCACGCAATCGCGGGGGTCTTGCTATAAGTTGTGCCATCGGTATCTATCCCGTGTATTGTTACCTCTGAAAGGATACCGCGTGAAAAACCGGTCGGATATGAAACGATAACCCGTTTGTTATCGCCGTAGATTTCTAAGGTCTCTTTAAAGTCCCACAGGTCTGGTAAGTCTACCCATGTCGCGACACACCGGGCACCGTTTGGATAGGCAAACACAATGCTCACGCCCCGTCCATCAGACCAAACTTCCGCACTAATGACATCGCTCGGTGAGCCGAGCATGACCCGTAAGCTATAGATGTCATGGATCATGCTGCCTGCAAGTAGGTAGAACACCCGTGCTGCCTTGTTTTGGACATCGCTTTCAAGTCCGGCTTGTGATAACACGTCCCCGATGGCTTCTGCCTGTGCTTTTTCACGGGCCGCGCTGGCAGGTTTAAATGCATCAGGTGAAACATCGTTAAACCGCTCAACATCAAACTGGCTGAGGTGTAAACTGTTATTCGGATGGAGATGATTGATCTGAACAAAGCGGTAACTGTCCATGGTATCGACTTCGCGCTTGGCGAATTGGTAAGCGGGGTCATGCACCTTCATATAACCGGCTTGTGCGACAGTGCCGGCTTTCCGTTGTGCCGTTAGCATGGCATCCATTTCTTGAAGTGAGAAGCAGACCGGTTTCTCAATAAAGACATGTTTTCCGGCTTCAAACGCGGCGAGTGCGACTTCCGTTTTGGGGTCACCGTGGCAGAGTAGAACTGCATCCACATCTGTCGCTAACAATTCTGTGTAGTCTGTTACGCATTGCGGTACATGGAAACGTTTTGCGACTGCTGCTGCAGCACCGTGAGAGAGATCACAGACAATAGGCACTTCAAATTCACGATGGAGTGCGGTAAGATTGGGAAGATGATGTACTTGCGCGATTGCGCCACATCCGATCACACCTATTCGTACACGACTCATAGTTTTGAACCTCCAGTAGATAACGCTTTCGATATGCGTTTATCGTATCACGTACACGAAATAGATGCAATTTTTAGTTTTCAGTTTTCAGTTATCGGTTGTCAGTAAGCGTTGGGATCGGGAGATCATGCGTTCAGGAAGGTGGGCGTAGAAGTTTGTATTATGGAAAATTTGACAATAAATGTGAAAACCTACATAATAAAACAATAAAGTCATTTGTAAGATGGAGGTTATAGATATGGATGCAGCAGTTATTCCGTGGGAAATGGTACTTCTGTGTGGGTTGTCTCTTTGTGTTGGATGGGGCATACGTGGTAACTTTGGACATGAATACGGTGCGGCACTCCCGGGTGCACTTGCAGCGATGGCACTTGTGCTGCTCTCAGGACGAGAGGATTGGTGGCGGCATGTCCACTACTTTGCGCTGTTCGGTGCAATCGGCTGGTCTTTCGGTGGGAGCATGTCCTATATGATGGTTGTCGGGTATAGCCATTCGTCCCAGGCGTTGACCGTATTTTATGGATTCGCGAACCTATTCGCTATAGGTTTCTTGTGGGCAGCGCTCGGTGGTGCCGGAACTGCGCTCCCTGCGTTCCTGACGCATACCCAATTGTCTCTCTTCTTTGTGCCGATCGCTGCTGTCTTTATCGGTTGGTCGCTTCAGGCGGTGATTATCGACTGGGTTCTCGCGCCGAAACGGATGCAACGGCATGAAAGTCCGCTGTATTGGTATGATACGGACTGGGTGGCAGCACTGGTTGCGATCATCGCTGCCCTGATCGTCGCGCTGTTCCGTGGGGGTTTGGATATGGGCACGAACCTCGTGCTGTATATGGGTATCAGTTGGTTCGGTGGGTTTTTGTTGCTCGTCAATGTTTGCCGCCTCCGTATGACACCGCCGCGTGGGGACAACTGGGCAGGGTGTGTCGGTATGGTTATCGGAATCTTGGGGTATTGCTGGCGTTATGAACTCAGCGGTGTCGCTTTTGCGACTTTGATGACCGGTTTCGCCGGGGGTGTTGCGTTTTCGTTCGGACAATTGCTGAAACTCATCTACATCTGGCTGGGTAACCGAACAAATTGGCATACGAACTGGCACAGCGTCATGGAGCAGACGCAAGGCTTTCTCTTCGGACTCGGCATTGCGGTTTCATTTGGATTCATTCTTAACCGGGCACCACTTTTGGAAGTTAACGCGAGTTTTCCGCCTTGGATGGAGATTTTCGCTGTGTTCTGCGTCCTCATTGCCCTAACGTACGTCAATTATCGGAAAGCAGCAGGCACATGGGTGGATCTGGTTGAAGGTTTACCGGAACGGTTTTTTGGACTGCCGGTTGTGGGGTGGTTCCGGCGTTCAAGAGGGTGGATCGGATGGTTTGAACTTTTCTATATCGGTATCGGTATCGCCTGTGTCTATCTTTTGTCAGTGCATTTCCGAGAACCGATCGCCTTGATTCCGACGAGTTGGTTAGGGAAGGGACAACTTCTCTATCTCGTCCTGCTGTGGTGGATGGTTATTTTCAACTTTGAACGCGCGTTGGTGGGTTTCAGTCCACATCGGTTGGTGACAGAAGGTGTGATTACACTCAATGCGATTATCTGTACTGTGCTGGTGGTTCTGGGTCCACTCTCAGTTCCGAAACAGACAGGGAGCCTTTTTTCCTTCAATGACTGGATTTGGCGGACATCTATCTGGGGAATCGTCACACTGATAGGTACAACAGTTGTTTTTTGGGGTATAAAGCATCTGCTTTTTGGGAAGGCACACGCGCCCGGTGGATCACTGCATATCCGTTTTGGACCGGATTCTAACGCGCCGAAGGCGAAACCGAAGGCGGGAGAACAGCATCCGTGAGGAGAGCAGTCAGCCATCAGCGGTCAGCAGTTAGCGATCAGAGGCGAGGTGTTTTTGCTTGGGTATTTCTGCGGATTGCTCCAAGGAAACCTCGCCTACAATTTTAGTCATGTGTATGCCGCTGGCGATATATCTGTCCACCTTTGACCACAACAATCGGTTCCAATTTTTGTTTGCCTATCCTAACCTCACCGCGGGCATCTACCAATTGGAATTCCCCTTCGCGGCGTTCAAAGACGACCACATCGCCCCACGCGTCAACAGCCAATGTCCCGACCTGTCCGGGCATCAATATGGTTTCGGCGGGAATACTCGTCACCTTGGCAAGTGCGTCGTCGAGCGACATGCCGAGATATAGGAACTTGTTCACGACATTTACGAGATCATAGACGGGGCCGTTGACGTTGTAGACATGCAGATCGGAGGAGATGGTTGTCGGTTCAACGCCTTGCGCCATCGCTTTCTGAACGACATCCCAACTGAAAGAACCTGCGCCGTGTCCAACGTCAAAAATAACACCGCGTTCAATTGCCGCGTGGACAGCGTCCCGGATCTTGCCGTTTTCATCTAAGATACCGCATTCCATATCGTGGAAGCAGTGCGTCAGAATATCACGCTCGCCCATGAGTGCCAGTATATCGTCAATAGAGGCACACCATGCGTCTTGTGGATGCACCATTATCGGGAGCCCCGCAGCATCGGCGGCTTCACGTGCCCGTTGCAACGGCAACATGCCTGCTCGCGCGCCGACAATACTCTCCCGGGTTAACCGGACCTTGACTCCGAGAATGATGTCGCGATGTTGTTCAATCATTCGGCACGCTTTTCCGACATCTGCATAATCGGGGTTTTCCAGCTCGCCAATTTCCTGCGTGAGCATACCTTGCGTTGAAATATTCAGCTGTGCGAGGATGCGCGTGTCACTGACATCAATAACGTATTTACGGAACCCGGGAAAGGTGTCTGCGCCTGCTGATCCGGCATCAACGACTGTTGTCGCACCGCGTGCTAAGCATGTCGGATCGGGTTGAATCCCGAAGTGGCTTACACCGTAGAAGACATGCACGTGTAAGTCAATAAGCCCAGGCGTGACAAAACATCCGGCTGCATCCAACACTTCCCTCGCTTCAGATGTCGGTATCTCGTCGCTGATTGCTGAGACACGTCCGTTCGCGAAGGCTATATCTTTGCGTGCATGGATGCCCTGTGCAGGATCGACAACAGTTCCATTTTTTATGACCAGTTCATGGTTCATGGGGAGTCCTCACAGAGAAAATAGGCGCGCTTTGTAAGCGCGCCTACCCGAGATTAAGTTTTTGCTTGTTAGTGTGTGCTTTGGCGATTTGTGATCGGACACCATCGTGCCATCAGTAGATAATCAAACAGTGCCGATTCTGCTTCGGGGGTGTCGATGCGCTTCAGGGCGTGGATCGTGTTGTCTCGGACATAGCGATCTTCGTCCCACAGGGCTTTCGCGAGTACCGGCACTGCGGCGTTTGCGGCGGGTCCAATCTGTGCCAATGCTAATGCCGCTTCAAAGCGTACTTGTTTGTCGTCATCGTCCGCAACCATATCGGTGAGGTGCGGCACCGCCGGTGCGGCGGTTGCCCCGAGACTTCCAAAAGCTTCAGCGAGATAGCGGCGGACTTCAGCGGATTCGTCTTTCGTCCGTTCCATCAACGCCGGAATAGCGGGTTCCGCTGCATCCCCTATCTGTGCTAAGGCGTAACTAACTTCAATCCGAACGGCATCCGCTGTGTGCTGTAAAGCCTCACTCAAGGCGGGGACCGCTGGGGCACCGACTGCTGCCAATGCGTAAGCTGCCATCCGTCGGGTGGGTCCGTTCTCATCACCCAACACCTCAATGAGTTGCGGAACAGACGGTTCGCCGATCGCGCCGAGTGCATAAGCGGCGTTCAAACGGACAGGTTCATAATCATCACGTAACGCTTGGATGAGGTGTGGTACTACCTCTGCAGCGGATTCACCTAACGCGCCGAGTTCATCAGCGGCGCGGGAACGGACAGCGGCATCATCACCGCCTAACGCTGTGATATGGTCTGCGAGGTTTGCATGGGTTGGCTGTGTTGCATCTCCGTTGGACTCACCTGCCATCCAGTTCCAAATATGTCGCCATGTGCCTTGATGCACTGGGGTCGCTGGGTTGATGTCTTCGGATATCCACTGCGGATCGGTCACGTTCCACTCCGGTGCTTGGGGTGCGTCCATCCGGATGAATTGGAATTTCATCATATAGCGCGTTTTGTCTGTCTGGTTCGCCATGGCGCGGTGCCAGAGGTCAAAGTGGATAATCGTTAGGGTGCCGGCCTCGCCGCTAAGTGCTAATTCACCCTCGTTATCTTCGGTGATTCGGGTGCTGTAATACTGCGTTCCCGGTAAGACAGCTGAGGGTCCGATTTCGAGCGGCGAGTCCTGCGGGTAGTAGAACGCCATCGCCCAACGCGGGCAGTGGTGACGCACCTTCTGATAGCCCCAGTAGCTATCCTTATGAAATCCCTGTCCATCACTGTGTGGACGGTTTTGGTGGGGATGCCGATGGGAATGCATGACGTAATTCTCGCCGAGAATACTTGTGAATGCGCCACGGACAACGGGATCCTCAAAAACTGCTTGCAGTTCAGGGACACGCGGCAAGATGTTGTTCCCTAAATTCCCCTCTTTTTCGGTGTATTCCTGCGTTTTACGATAGATAGTCTCATGAAAACTGCGTGGCAGATCGGTTTTTATGGTGAGATGTCCATTCACAATAAAATCGCGCATCTGCACATCGGTCAGTTTGTTGCTGTCGCTTAAATGCGAGTTCGCTTGCATGATCAAATCTCCCTTTTAGGGTTGTCAGTTATCAGTTTTCAGTCATCAGAGGAATGGCTTTCGGTTTCCATCGGTTTCCGTCCGCAATCAGGACATTTGCATTAGGATCTGGAGAACCTTCCTACAGGAAAATTAAATTATATTTCTCTATTTTACTTGACGTGTATTTATTTGTCATCTGTTTTATGAGCAATTGGCCGTCAGCCATCAGTCATCAGTCGTTAGTCGTTAGCAAAAGTGTTCCGTTTTTGTTTATCAAGTCAAGTTGTTGGTGTAGCGTCTATACGGTTTGAAGCGGATACGAAAAACGGAAACCCAAACCCAGTTATTATTGGATTCAAGTTTCCGATTTAGAAAATGTTCGATATTTGCGTTTATCGGGCGTTTTTGATGTGTCCCCACGTGGTTGTGAGCTTGGCTTTAGGGTCTACGGCGGTCAAATTAGCATCGCCGAAGTACTCAATTTCGCCAATTTGAAAGTATGCGCCAGCCGGGTTCGATGCGGTGTCAAAAGTAACATGTCGAAAAAACCGATACCCGGTTTCTTGAACGTCGAAATCTTCGCCTGCCTCAAAAAGGACGACTTGCAGGCGCTGATCCCAAAAGCTATCACCGTCGTGAGCAAAGATGGTTGTAAACTCCTCGCCGTCGTTCGATCCCTGAACTTCCCACACTGTAGGGTCTCTTGCGGGCACATCGTTCGCTGAAGATACGGTGAAGTGTGTCAATGCGTAGGGCTCCTCAAGCTCAGCTGTCACGTGTAGCCCTTCCTCCGGAATGCCGCCCCCGCGTCCGCAGCACCATTTGTCATTGCTGGGGCCAAGGCGGTTATCGAAGACGTTAAACGAAAATTCGCCGCCCCCGAATCCGGGTTCCTCGTTAGCTGTGAAAACGGCGTTGTAACCCTCATCTGCGTCAGGGGCGCCATCGTCTTCTGGGT
>CAZQIP010000307.1:0-16018 GCA_964593655.1 uncultured bacterium
AAATATTCGATGATACCGAGCAGCCCGTATTTCCGATTGATCTCCATATCGTCTAATTCATCTACCATTTGCAAGAAAAGCCGCTGATTCCTGTCCTGTCGCCCTTGGGCAAGTTCACGAGAGGATTCGGTTAGAAGTTTGTCAACGAATTCCTGCTTGGAGTTAATCCAGCGCGGCAGGTTCCGTACATAATCCTCTAAATCGAAGGTTCCGCGTTGGAGTGCGAAGTAGGCGTGAATGTGAATGTTTCGGAAAAAACCGGTATAGCCGACGTTCGGATCCATCGTGTCGGCATCATAGAGAATCTGGTTTTCAATCCTGTTGTAGAGCAGCTTAAAATTCTCATCTGTCAGGTTCGTAGGCTTTAGATGTGCGAAGACAACAGCTGTCGCAGCTTCCACGAAAGCCGGTTCAAAGTCGTACATCGCTAAGATATTCTCAGTAATAACTGCCCCAGATTCATGATGCACCTTACCGTGGAGGTTATGCTTGTTGTAAAGTTCCGTAACGATGTTCTGACCAGCAGGTGTAAGAGGCTCGTTTAACCAGAAACCGTCAGGGTTGAAGACACGTTTTCCTTCATCGTCGGTCTTAAAATCACCGTCATATCGTTTCGTGATGTCGTGCAGCGTGCCAGCAACTTCAAGCAGTTTCACGTCGCCGCCTTCCCGTCTGCCGAGTTCCAAACTCGTCGCACGCACACGCATCGTGTGGTTCCATGTGTAGTGTCGCCATTGAAAACCAACACGGTTGTGTTCCCAAAGCGTGAAAGTTTCGTTGACTAAAGTTTCCAATTCATTCAAAACTTGGCTATAGTTCATAAGAACTCCTTTTGAGTAGTTGTCAGTCTTTAGTTTGCCTCGCAGTGAGAGTTAAGAGGGGTTTTGTAACCAATAATGCCCCGGGGGTACTCAAGTACTCGTGATTTGCCAAAGTTCCTTTTCACTGATGCCCAATAGACGATACCTATTCACCTTAAAAGTGGTAAGGCGTTATATTTCACACTGATGAGGGACAATCCATGTGCAGGGACTGACATCCCTGCTGCAGACCTATCTTTGGCTCCTAAAATCCGACGAAATTCCATTTTAGGATCTTGGCATTTCGTGCTTTTGGTGCCCCTTGCAAGCAAAAACTTGCGATTAAAAGTCAAGAGGGTACCGACGATCCCGCGAACCATACCACGGAGAAACGAATCGGCTTCGATTTCAAAATAGATGTATGGCTCTTTCTGCCACCAACGCGCCTCGTAGATTTCACAGACAGGGTTAACGCGGTCACTGCCTGTCTTTTGGAAGGAGGAGAAGTCCTTTTTCCCGATCAGGAGTTGACTGAGGTCGTTGATTCGCTCGACATTGAACTCTTCCGAGCAAAAGTAACTTGTCTGTCGCGAAAGCGCACTCGGGTATTCTCTGTTCAGAATCGTGTACCGATACCGCCGACTTGCCGCACTGAAACGGGCATGAAAATCAACCGACACCTCTGTCGCAGAACAGACAACAATATCCGGGGGCAACGTGGCGTTGAGTCCTTTCTGAAAAGCAATGAGCGGTATCTGTAAAGGTGTCCGAAAATTTGCAACCTGTCCCGCCGCATGGACACCGCTATCTGTCCTCCCGGCCCCGATGATTTGTATCCGGGTCTTTGTTAGTTTTTCCAAAGCATCCTCGATTGTACCTTGGATGGTTGGCAAGTTCGGTTGTGTCTGCCAACCGTGGTAGTTCGTACCGTCATATTCAAGCACGAGTTTGATATTCCGCATGGTGTCACCCTGTCGTCGGGCATCTGAAGCCTCATACATAAAGCGTATCACATTCCATATTAAGTGTCAAATCAATTGTAGAGAAACGTTCAATTATCGGTGACCAATAGCAATTGACAAATACAAAACTAAGATATATAATGACTTCAATGAAGAATGAAACTACGGTCTATCACATCGAAAAAGAGCATCGCGGTACCCGCTTGGATCGCTTTCTGATTAGCGTGACGCAAGAGATGTCTCGAACCTATCTCCAGCGACTCATTCGCGATGGCGATGTCACCGTCAACGATAAGGTGGCTAAACAACCGAGTTATCTGCTCCGCGATGGCGACCGCGTGTGTTTAACGCTTCCACCACCGCAACCTCTTGACACCATAGAGCCTGAGCACATTCCACTTGATATTCTTCACGAGGATAGCCACTTGCTCGTTTTAAATAAACCCGCCGGAATGCTCGTTCATCCCGCGAACGGTGTAAACGTTGGCACGCTCGTCAACGCGCTGCTGGCACATTGTAGAACCGACCTATCCGGCATCGGTGGTGTAGAGCGGCCAGGGATCGTTCACAGGTTGGACAAGGATACCTCTGGAATCCTCGTTGTTGCGAAAACGGATGTTGCGCACCGGAAACTCTCTGCACAGTTTGAGCAGCATAGTATTACACGTCAATATGTCGCTGTTGTGTGTGGCACACCAACAGAAGTTACCGGGACCATTGATGCCCGAATCGCAAGAAGTCGACGCGATCGGCGACGAATGACCACGGTTAAGACTCACGGACGACATGCCGTCACGCACTATGAGGTTTTGGAACGGTACCCGCAATTCGCACTCGTTCAACTCACTTTAGAAACCGGACGGCTCCATCAGATCCGTGTCCATCTCCAATACATCGGGCACCCAGTCGCTGGAGACGCTGTTTATGGAGGTGAACGACGCGCCTTAAACGATGCCAATACGGCGGCGTTGAAACAGACACTTGCGCAGCTCAAGCGTCAGGCACTACATGCCCGTCTGCTCGGCTTTGAACATCCGGCTACAAGCGAAAACTTGACTTTTTCAGCACCGATGCCGAAGGATATGCTGACGCTCCTTGATGCCTTAAAACAAAAAGCGGGACCGTAGCCTACTTCAATCTAAAAAATCAGACTTGTCCGATTTCTATTATATATGCTATACTCATAGTGGAAAAGGAGGCTTTTCATGTCAGATCAAGATTTTCGCGAACGTGTGCTATCTGCACTCGATCGGCTTGAGAAAAAAAATGAACACTTCGACCAAAAATTCGATCAGCTCGACCAAAAATTTGACCAGAAATTTGAGCGGCTCGACCAAAAATTCGACCAGAGGTTTGAATCTATGGAAGCTCGGATGGGACTTTTAGAACAAGGTGTCAGCTGGATTCGAGGAAAAATAGAAGGGAAGAAGTTAGCGCGACTTTGGTGAGTCGTATAGCTGTCGGGACCACAATTGTCTCTACCATAATTGCTTTGTTCGTGTTATTAAAATAATTATAGAAAAGGAAATCCATTGTGGAATATGTCAATTTTGGAAAAGCTGGGGTTAAAGTGAGTCCGTTGGCATTAGGCTTGGGACTCAGAGGACAAGGCGATGCAGATGATGCCCAAAGACTCATCGAACACGCTATCGACTCCGGTATCAACTTCATCGATTGTGCTAACATCTATGGGCTTATGGACGATCGTGCCAATATCGGTCGCTCCGAAGAAGTTCTCGGTAAAGCGATTCAGGGCAAACGCGACGACGTTGTGATTACGTCAAAGGTCTTTAGTCAGATCGGTCCAGGCCCGAATGATGCTGGATTGTCCCGTTACCATATCATGCGGGAGGTAGAACGTTCCTTGAGACGACTCAACACCGACCATATTGATATCTATCTCCTCCATGCGTATGATGAAGGCACCCCTCAGGAAGAGACGGTTCGCGCAATGGACGATCTCGTGCGTTCAGGCAAAGTCCGCTATATCGGCTGTTGTAATCATCAGGCATGGCAGGCGTGCAAGGCACTCTGGATCGCTGATAGAATTAACGCAACACCTTATATGTGCATCCAGAACATGTATAACCTCTTAAATCGAGATATGGAAACCGAGTTGTTCGGTTTAGTGCGTGAAGAAGGGCTGGGTGTGATGTGTTATAGTCCATTAGCCGTTGGTTTATTAAGTGGAGTCTATTCGCCAGATGAACCACCTCCCGCAGGCACTTTATGGGCGACACGTCTCCGTGAAGAATTTTCACAACGGATGAGCGGCGCGACCGGACAGGTAATAACAACGCTCAAGCGACTCGCAGCAGAGTTGGGCAAAACGCCTGCACAACTCGCTGTCGCGTGGGTGTTATCGCATCCAGAGGTTACAGTCGCAATTAGTGGCAGCGACACAATTGAGCAACTCGATGATACACTCGGCGGGGTCGGTTGGGAACTCGATGCAGCCGTGCAAGATGAATTGGACGAGGTTTCACGTTCATTTGTCCGTCTTATCGCCCCGCCAGCTTAATGGCTATCAGTCATCGGCGGTTAGCAGTCGGTAAGCGTCGCTCCTACAGAAGGGTGTCGGCGGTTGGCTCAAAAAAAACAAAAAAAGGCGGATCCTCGGATCCGCCTCCACATTTTGTGCCTTTACGATTCCGACACAGTTTGATACCGTTCCCACGCATCGCCTGCAGCGGCAGCTTGACGTTCCAATTCCGTTCGCCACCCGACGACTTCGCCTGCCTTAATACGTTGGATGTCAAAGCCAGCATAGCGATCTTCAAGCCTATCGCCGAGCTTGTGATTTGCTGCCCAGCGATCCCATGCGGTCTTCATCCATTCATGTGGAAGTGCCTCACGGACGGCAGGGTCGAGTTGCCACGCGAATCGTGCATCGACAACCTTTGGCGCCTCCTCAGAGGGGCCGCCCCACTTCGACCAACCGATGGATAGCGTATTACGTTCACGCTCAGGCACGGTATGCCCTGTATGAATCGTCGCGCCGTTACGGATGAGGGCTTGTCCAGCCTTGAGCCGAATCGCGACTTGTCCAGGAAGTGGATCCGTGCCGTTCCAACTCGGTGTATACGGGACACCCTGATCTTTCATGGATTTTGGAAGCAGGACATCGTGCTCAAGCGGGGTCCGCCAGCGGCTGTGGCTTCCGACAACGAGTTCATGGCATTCATCGTCTGCAAGTGCCAAAAACATACCGACACCCTTCCGCTCGGTAATTCGCTTCTCGTTGTCTTCTTGAATTTCTTTCCAGCGAATCCGCTCGACTTCCTCGGAATAAGCCTCAGTTCCGTCTCCACGGTTATCTTCTTGTGAGAAGTAACTTTCCCCAGTACCCCACCATGTCACGTCCCGGTGCCATCCGAGTCTATTCTCTTTTTTCCGCGGATTGCACCAGAGAAGTATGTTCGTCATCACAAGGTCTTCAGGCTCCACGCCGCACCATGCTTTGACAAAGCCGGTGAAATCTGGCGATCCGTAAAATTTAGCGAAGTCGGGCTCTTCAAAAGCTGGATGGAGTATGCCTCGGATTGCCCAAGGTTCATTCTCACCCGCGCGGTGCACATATCCCTTTGAACAGTCGATGACATCATAGCCGTTTTCTGGCGCACATGCTTGCGTAACGCGACGACCCGCCTCTCGGAGGATCGGAATCCACGGATTGTCAACAAAATCATTGATGATCACGAAACCGTGTTCCCTTAAATGCTCCAACCTTTCGGGTGTGGCTCCAGGTGCCGCGAGTTCCGGTTTGAAATCAGCAAAAGCCGGAGCGCGATAGACTTCTTTCTCAGGTGATTGATCGTTACTCATTATCGTGCCTCCTTTGAAGGAACTTATTGAATACTCGTCAAAACTTGGAATTATACTATCACATACTTTCACAAATTTTCAAGAACCACAGTTTTGGAGCTTTCTCAGGTCCGGTAACTGCGGTTTGTAGATATACTTGCTATACACGGATAACTACTGACGGCTGATAACTGACAACCGACAACTATCTAATGCATCTCAATTGAGAGCACATAACTCAGAATTGTCACCAAAAACCATGTCGCAACCAACACGATCCCAAACGGGCGTTTCAGTTGGTCGCCTGACACGAAGATACCGCACCGGAAAACGATCAGAATAAACAGCATCGCGGGGAACAAGAACTGGAAGAACTGTCCATCCGCCTGTAGTCCACCTTGCGTGGCAGCGGCTGAAACACCAGCGACAAAAAGCACATTCAGGATATCCGCACCGATAATGTTACCGACTGCCAACTCACCGTGTCCACGTCTGACTGCTGTTATTGCCGTCACCAGTTCTGGGAGCGATGTACCGAACGCAACAAGTGTCGCTGAAATAATATGTTTCGGCACTCCAATGCGTTCCGCCATGACGCTCACGGCTGGAATCAATATCTGCGCAGAGACAACAATAATAGCGATTGACCCGATGAGTTTAGCAAGTATCCCAACGGCATTTCCTTCCTCGGCATGTGTGTCTTCTGTGTCTTCAGTATCTGACGGCATCGAACCTGCCCATCGGATGGACTGCCAAATATACAATCCCAGAAGTACAACGAAGACAACACCGACAAGTTGAGGCAAAACGCCGCCATCACTGAAAACTTTTGCCGGAGAGGACCACGGAAAACACGCCCCTACCATAAGGATACCGGCACCCACTTGCACATTGGACAACCGTGAAGCCAACTGACGGTTCAGTGGTAACGGTGCTATGAGGGATGCCAATCCAAGAATAAGTCCCGTATCACAAATAATAGAACCAACTGCGTTACCGAGCGCGAGTCCGGGTTTCCCTTGTAGTGCTGATAGCACAGAAACTGCCGCTTCTGGTGTTGTCGTCCCGACGCTCACAATCGTCGCACCAATGACTGCTTTTCCTAAGCCCCACCGTGTTGAAAGGGCTACGGCTTCATCAACAAGCCAGTCTGCGCCTTTACCGAGTGTGTAAAGCGTCACCGCAATGATCAGAAAAAGGGCTAAGCTGGGTAATCCAATAATAAGATGTTCAATCCATTGTTCCATTAAATTTACCTTTCGCTAAGATATAGAATATTGGTTTCCAAAGAATAGATTAACATATACCCTTGGTAAAGTCAAACCTGTTTCAAATACATTTATCCAGCGATTTGCTTTGTAGTGCTATCTGTCTGGTGTTATACCCAACTCTGCTTCTGAAATCGGGATGTTAAAAACGGCGCGATGCACTTGCATAGTTGTCTTGCGATGTACCCGTGGGGGTTGTTTATCTTCATCACCGACAACAGACGAGTTTTCCACGGTGACAGTTTTCGGGAACCAGATACTGGGTTCAAATTGTGCGAACTGGTATGTATGAGAAGTAAGGTGGTGCATTTTTTCACGCGGTAGGGGGCTGACATTGCCATCACGACCCTCTATGAACACGGAGGTCAGGGATCTACTGTGTGCTAAAATTTGGGTCGGTCGGTACGCTTTCTGTGGATCTAGCCAAATTTCAATGGTCCGCGTTGCATCAGAATTTGTGCCTTGCAGCGTCAAAAGGTAGTGTGGTATTTCCTCAACTTTAACCCGCTGCACATCAACGGGTTTGTTGAAATGAATCATTCTTGTGAATGTGGACCCCCACGGCGGGCGACTCCACCGGCGAGGATTGAAGTGTTCCTCGAAAACATCTGATGGTATGTCTTGCCTCCAAGGAGGTCTCGCCTTATGTCGGGCTTGTTGCTGCCATTCACTATCAGGCTTCTCCCTCAAATACAGCACTCTACCGTCCATCCGATATTGAAGGTGCATTTCGTGCCAGTTTTGAAGGGGTTTCCCATTTAATTCTCTCTTTTTCCGCATCTTGACATCGTAAAAGTGGCGATCCCCATCAAATCGGTAGGTGATGTACCAATACCCCTGCTCTTCATACTGGATCTCCTCCTTCGCTTTTTTGGGGCGTCTCAGGAGATTCCTGCCCCATGTCAGAAAACGCTCAAGATCATTCTTACTGCGTCGAACGGCTTGATTCATCGTTATTGAGAATTCGACCTCGCCGCTTTTAAATTTTGCGTTATAGGCAGTTGTTTCACTTATGATATCTTCAAGCAGTTGTGTCGATTTTGCAGAGAGAGGTGGTCTTAGGGTTAGTACTTGTCCCGTCCAGTACTTCAAAAAGCGGTCACGAGCAATGAATATCGCCTGTGAAGATTTCTGGGGCACGCCAAACACACGCACCGATGCTTCAGTTGCGGATTCAACGACAACAAAATCGTCTACAGCAATAGCATCCACTTCCGAAGGGGCTTCGTCATCAAATGCAGCTTTGAGACAAGCGATAACGGGTGTTTCAAAAGTCTGTAACGCCTCGTAGTTGATATCGCGTTCCTGCAATTCAATCCCGATTCTACTTGCAGCGTCAATGATGACAAACTTGACAATATAAGGTCCCTGAGCTCTTTCCACGACGATGTTTTCGACCTGCTCAAGCGATACCTCAAGACCCAAGAGGCTGGCGAAATGATAGAGACTGACAGCACCAGAGGTTATTTTCTGCCCCGCTGCGAAAGCCAGTGAAAGTATGAGCAAAGTGATAAAGAGGGAGCAGACAAATAATTTCATGATTTTTACGCAGACTCTGCCAACTGATACAGTATCCGGGTCTTTTTAGGTGTTGCGGTTCTGCCAATCAATTTCATCAAGTGTAGCTGCTTCCCAGACCTCTTCAAAGAGTGAATCAAGGCGCGAGACGCTCCGTATGGAGGCTACCTGATTCGCAACCGATTCCGGGACATCATTAAATCGAAACTGCAGCAGCTTGAGCACCGCTGCCTGTTTCGCCCGGGTCTCACCTTGTTCAATACCTTGTTCAATACCTTGTTCAATGCCTTGTTCAATGCCTTGTTCAATGCCTTGTTCAATGCCTTGTTCTCTAAGGATGTCTGCCATCGATTTTGCCATCGTTTCTACCTCCAACTCGTACGTATGTTGACCCACTAACTTTACCAACTCTTGATGTTCTTCAGCAGGACGACGATGCAGTATCAACAGAAGCATATACTTAATAGCACGCTCCCACTGCCCAGTTTGCTCCGGCCCAAGTGTATTCTGGTGAGACATTGCCTCTACAAGCGAATCCACTAACGCAGCCTCACTCGCACGCTCCTTTTGAAGAACCGTTAGCAACCAACCAAATGGATGGGACGTATTCTATGTATTGCAGGAGCCATCGGGCACTCCTATCGGGAAAATGTGTAATAGAAAGGTCAAAAAAACTGCGTATATCTGTATCTTCGAGCATGTACTCTCCTTTCGCTGATATGTTATAAGATAACACGATTTAACCGCGAATGCCAACAGAAATTATTCCAAACGACTAATTCCGTTTAATAATAAAACGTATACGTAGGTCTATCAAGAATAATGCTTAAGATATTCCAGAAACTCCCCATGACAAAATCACCGAGTGCCAATCCGAGAAAGAGCGGCACTGTTTTCCGGTAGAGACCGAGTCCACCGTATTTTAACACACTCCATTTGGCAACGGCACTAATGATAAACGCCGCCCAAAAAAGATGGAGATGAAAGGAGACTCCATAACCGAGCGGATGGATCGGCCACCAAAACAGTCGGCTCCGTACCGCTGAAAGCAGGATTGTAACAGCGAAACCGATCCCTATCGCGGCGATATGACCGCTATTTGCATCTTGTGGTGAAGTGAGCCACCCTTCAAGAAAGCGATACGCACGTCCGCCAAAACTGTTAATCTGCCCGCCTACTTTGCCAGAATTAACACCGAGCCCAAAAAACGTATCCACCAGCATGAAGATGCACAACGGCATCGCAATGACTGTCAGCATAAGCATTAAACGCGATAGTCCCTTTACGTCGAGGTTACCGCGTTCGGCGAGTTTAAACGCTTCAAGCTGGTGCGGCATCGGGTGGCTCCGATTGTCTCTGTTAAACCAGAAAAAGAGAGCAAACCACGTCAGGTTACGTGCGCCGATCCGACGCGTACCAAGTATGCTAACGAGGCTATGGTGTGGTCCAATAAAGGTCGTTGAGTGGATAGGAAAACCGATTTGTGCACGAATACGCGTCAACGGAATCGCAATCGTCGCAAAATGCGCGGCAAAAAATAGCAACGCGACCCACATCGCCATGCCACCGCGCATCGCGAATCCGATGATGAACATGCCACCGAAAACGATCCCCAAAAATGCTGTGCGATACCGCATAGGCTCGCTTTCGTCTGCTATTTGCTTTCGTACAAACGCTGTGCGAAATGCTCGCCAAACCTGTCGGCGTGTACCCCACAATGCAACTGCGCAGATACCGGTGTATGCGCCGATATTCTGCTCATACGGATAAGGAAAGCCGGGGATGTTCTCCAATCCAGTTAGAATAGCAACGAAATATTGCACTTTGTAAAGAAAAAAGAAGAGCAGGCACGATGTAAGCAGCTCAAGCGGCATCAGAAAACCGAGTCCAACAGCAAACGGATAAACAATAATCGAATTCCCGCCACGCAGAAGAGCCGTCCACGGCCTTTCAGTAAATAGCGCATCAAGTGGTATGTGCTTGTTCGGGAAAGCCGGAATCGACGGAAAAAAGATGTTAACGCCATTCACAAGGCTGATAATTGACGCGATGCCGAACCCACACCACATCGCACGGCTCCGCAGGAATCGGTTTGTGTTGTAGGCGAGTTGATACGGAAGTTCAACAATCGGGTACACGAGGCGTTCTTGTTCTGTCCACTGTTTTCGGATAATCACATTGATACATTGCATCACGAAAATCAGCGCAAAAGTGAAGGCACACCACCAGAACGTCGGGATCAACCACTTCATCACATAATAGGTCTCAAAAAACGGCTCGTCACCGAGATAGAACCCGCGAAGCACACTCGGATCATTAATCGTCAACCAGTCGGGTAGATAACTCCAGAAGAGCTCGCGCCACTCATTTTCAGGCGTGCCAAAATAGAAGGCATGAACGATAATTGAGACGAGGGGTAGAAACATATCGTACGACATGAACAGCAATGTGATGGACATCAGGACATAGAGGCTAATCAATTCACCGCCTGTCAGCGCGTGATTCGCTGCGTATTTTTTTACAGCGATGTTGAGTACCGCGATGACCAGTAGTGTGAATACAACACTGTAGAACGGTGCCATCAACGTTGGAAAGGTGTATCGGAGTGCCTCACATTCAATATGCCATTTGTAGATGAACGGCAGGAGTAGCAGCGATATGAGGATGGTACGGACGGTAATCTTTTCATGATTTGGCGTATCCATAGGCGAATGTGATAGAGACATAATGCGGATTTGAAGGATTGAGCAGTCGATAAAAGGTCCTGGTGTGTTGCTGCAGAAAAGTGAACCGTCTCTCTATATTTTACGTTTATTTACATAAAAGTTCAAGGAATTCCATCTTGGATGTTGAGGTCAGAGAGGACATTTGATCATGGAAATCACACAAGTAGAAGCCTTCGCACTCCGATTCCAAACCGAGAAACCATCAGAACAACAGGAAGACAATTATTACTTGCCGGATGAGGGGTGGCGCTGCATTTACGCACGCCATCACGAAACAATGGTCGTGCGAATCACTACATCAGATGGCATCGTCGGCTATGGCGAAGGACAAAGTCCGGTTTCGCCGCGCACCTCAAAAACAATCGTCGAGGATTTGTGTCGTCCCATACTGATGAGGCAAGACCCGTTTGACGTAGAATATCTCTGGCAACGGATGTTCACAGCGATGCGCGAACGTGGGCACTATACAGGCTTTTTTATCGATGCACTTGCTGGATGTGATATTGCATTGTGGGACATCATCGGGCAAGCGACAGATAAACCCGTGCATAAAGTACTAGGCGGTCGCTATCGGGATAGGATACCTTTGTACGCTGGCGTGAGTGGAACACCAGAATCAGCAGCAGCTAAGGCGGATGAATATGTTTCACAAGGGTACAGTGGTTTGAAAATTCACGCAACCCAAGACCGAGCAGAAATATTGGAGATCGTCGCCGCCGTGCGCGAACGCGTAGGCCCTAAGGTCAAGTTGATGGTCGATGTTCATACGCAGTACAGTATCCCGGACGCGATTCTGCTCGGACGCGGGCTTGAAAAACTGGACGTGATGTGGTTAGAGTCGCCCACAGTGCCAGAGGATATCCCCGGACAAGCAGCATTGGCACAGGCATTGGATATGTCGGTCGCTATCGGAGAGTGGACACGCACACGTTTTGAATTGCGGGAAGTATTTGAACGCCGTGCCTGCGACATCACTATGCCTGATATTGCGCGCACGGGACTCACAGAAGGAAAGCGCATCGCAAGCCTTGCGGATACTTATAATATCCCAGTGACACCCCACATCGGTGGCGGCGGTATCCTCTCAATTGCCGCAACAATCCAATTTTCCGCGACAATTCCTAACTTCCTTATCATGGAGCATTCCCCCGGCGCGTATGAGATGAAGGGACAGATCACCACGCGAAAACCGACAACCCAAGACGGGGCTTTCGTCCTTGACGATACCCCCGGCATCGGCGTTACCATTGATACCGAAGCGTTGGAGGCACTTGAAATAGACAGTTGATACTGGGTAACCAGGTTCGGTAGGTGCGGTTTGTAACCGCGCCATAGGACCTACGACCGCATTACCTTTTCCTACTCCGCTGGCGAGGTTAGGAAACCTCGCCTATTGAAAACCGACAACTGATAACTATTAATACCCTTTTTCCTTGTCTACTACGTTAGTCAACGGTTCCCCGTTCACATATTTGTGCATATTCTCAATAAACAGCTCCATCGCGCGTTTGGCGATGTTCTGCGATGCGCCCGCGGTATGAGACGTTAAAATAACATTCGGAAGCGTCCATAACGGATTGTCTGCTGGACACGGTTCGGTGTAAGTAACATCTAACCCTGCACCCGCTAACTTCCCACTTTCCAGTGCCGCTATCAGTGCTTCCTCGTCAACCACTTTACCGCGGCTGACGTTGATGAAGTAGCTTCCCTCTGGCAAGGCATCGAATTCTGTATGAGATAGCAGTTTATGGGTCTCTGGCGTGATGGGGCAGCAGACCGTTAGAACATCGCAACGCGATAAAAACTCCGGCAACCCATCAAGTTGTCCCAACTCATCAACGATGTCCGGCTTTTCCATCGGTTCTGGATCGACAGCGATTACATTGAACTCAAACGCTTTTGCACGTTGTGCGACCGCCCTACCGATACCACCGAGGCCCAGCACACCCATCGTCATTCCGGCCACTTCCACACAAGGCAACCATTTCCATGCCTTATCTCGCATCAAATCGAGTTGTGTGTTGATCCCGCGTGTCAGGGCAAGGAGGAGCGCGAACGCGTGCTCAGCGAGTTGTGGTCCGTATAAGCGTTTGCTGTTCACCAATGTGATAGCACTCTCTTTAAAGGCGGGATACATTGACCCTTCCACGCCGACAAAAGGCTGCATGACCCACTGAAGGGATTTCGCATAAGGGAATGCCGCCTCCGGCACCGTTCCGTAGAGGATTTCGACATCTGAAAGGTGATCGCTGAGTTGCTGACCTTCCGGCAAAAAATTTATTTCCATCTCCGGTGGAGCAGCTTCCAGCATATCCGCAACCTCTTGGCTGATCCCACTCGCAATCAGCACCTTGATTTTAGCCATTGATAGTCTCCTTCGCTGTAAAAATTACTGTGATAGTCGTTCACATAAGTCGAAGTTTATCACAGATCGCGGAGACTGTCAATATTCTATGCCAAAGACATTCCAATTATCAGTAGCAAACCGCGCCTACCGACTTAATAACTGATTGCTAACTACTGGCAACTAACAACTGAATACTTCCGGTGCCCCTTCCTTTTCCATTGACAAAAAAACAAATCTACGCTAAAATCGCAAGCAGACTCTACAAAAGACAATAGGAGGCTCTGCACACGTAAACCGATGCGAACAATTAAAGCACGGCTTGGAAACTTATATCTTTTGACGTTGGTCACTTATTTCGCGCTCTATGTGTTGGCGGGTAAAGCATTTCCGGCAGACACAGATCACGAACCCGCTGAAACTTCTACACACCGAGAGATTAAAGCTATCCGAACGGAAACTCCACCGAAAATTGATGGAAAATTAGATGACACATGCTGGCAAAATAGCGCGAAAACCGGTGGACTCATTCAATTTGAACCACAGCGCGGCGAGCCAGCGACACAGCCAACGACTATCTACCTCGCCTACGACGCGAATAAACTCTATGTGGCGTTTGAATGTTTCAAAACCGATATGGACAACCTCGCAGCAAATCAAACCCGACGCGACTCTTTCTTCTTCTCCGATGACCATGTTGAAGTTTTAATCGATACCTTTCTTGACGGCAGGAATTGCTACGCGTTCGCTTTAAATCCGCTCGGCACACAAACCGACCAACGTTTTATTAACGAAGGCGCGAACAGACGCACAGGATCGTCAAGTATCGGAACAGCTATCTCATGGGACTGCAATTGGGAAGGGCAAGCCGCAAAAGGGACAGACAGCTGGACAGCCGAATTCGCTATTCCGTTTGCTGAACTTCGGTTCTCAAAAGGCGCAGAAACCGCAACTTGGGGCATCAACTTTTGGCGCAATGACGAAGTCCCCGCAGAAGAACAGACATGGGCAGACTTAGGCGAACGCCAATACGCTGTTTCCAAATTCGGAGAACTGACAGACCTACCGATTGGTGAACTGGTTACAAAGCGACCTATGAAGTTCAAACCGTATGCTACGCTAAAACCGCAAGTATCGCAACCCGCTGATGGTGAGACAACTGTTGAAGTGAAGCCGGATGCCGGATTAGACCTGCGCTACCCTATTAAAGATTTCACAATCGATCTAACATTAAACCCAGACTTTGCACAAATTGAGGCAGACCCTGATCTTGTAAATCTCAGCGATATTCCGCTCCGTTTCCCGGAGAAACGTCCGTTTTTCCTTGAAGGCAACGAACTTTTTCAGATGCCGCTTGACCTATTCTATAGCCGACGGGTCGAAGATTTGATCGGCGGCGGCAAGGTTATCGGAAAATTCAGCAAATACAATCTCGCCTTTATGGGAGCCGTCGCGGGACCAGAAAACCCAGATAAAAAGATAGAAGCCGGCGAGTTGCCCCTTGCGAACTACAACTACTCCGTTTTTCGATTGCAACGGGAACTCGGAAAAACGTCATCTGTTGGGTTTTTAGGGGTCAATAAGCAACGCGGCAGCACTTATGACCGCGCCGGTGGCGTAGATGCACGTGTTCAACTGCCAGCAGACCTAAATCTGAATCTGGAATACGCCAGAGAATGGAAGGCAGGCGGACTCAAGATGGCGGACAGCACGGCAGACGACCTGATTTTTGTTCAACTCGCGCGGCGGACAAATGTGTTCTCGTTAGATGCAGTTTACGCAGACATTAATCCCGAAACCGGATTTATACCGCGCGTAGACAGACGGGGATTGGTCATTAGAAGCCGCTATAACAAACAATACAAAGGCACACTCGAAAGGCTCCGCGGTGAAGCCGAATACGAACGACTCGCGAACCACGCAGGCGAACTCACAAACCATAGAGCCCGTTTTAGCGGACTCCTCGGGGTGAATAACTTCTTTTTCCTCCTCGGCCCAGAGTGGTACTACCATGTTAACGATGACAACAAACCTTTCACTGACAGAACAGTGCGATTTTTTGCCGGGTGGTTTCCGCCAAAATACGTGCAAATCCGAAACACCGGCAGCTTCGGTGTCCGAGATAATAAAGACACCTTCTTTATCCGTCCAGAAATTACGATTCGACCCACTCCCAAACTCAGTTTTGAGTTTATTCTACAACGACTTCATGAAAGAGCACCAGAGGCAACGCAGTGGCAACTCTCGGAGTGGACGCGCCGTTTCATCGTGAACTATCAATTTGCGCAGCGGATGTATGCGAGAGCAAGTGCTGAATTCACGTTAGAGAAAGAACGCAGAGTCTTCGCACTTTTTGCTTATGAGTATCGGCCCGAAAGCAATTTCTTTATTGTCTATAACGACAACCGAGATATAGAGGGAGATGCCGAGCGGATAGTGTTCATCAAAATCGCCCATCTATTGAAAACGGATCTTTTTTAGCGGAAAACGAAAATGGAGCGGTGGAATTTCTTGACATATCCCATTCTGCAGTTTAAAATTATTAAAGTCCACCCAGACCTGGTAGGTGCGGTTTCCTAACCGCACCTACCAGGTC
>CAZQIP010000308.1:0-42548 GCA_964593655.1 uncultured bacterium
TGCATATCCTGCGGGTGTTCGGAATAGTGAGAAGTGCAGGTGCGGAGTGTCTTCAGATGGTTGATCTGGTCATACATCGACACAGGCTTCTGACCATAGTCCCACATCTGATTCCGCATCTGGAGCATGTAGTTCTGCAACTGCTTTTGGTGGCGCAACTCCGCAAAAAGCCACTGCTCCTCTGTTTTCGTAGGATACGCACGAAACTTAAAGGTTTGTTTCATAAGGCTATCACAGATCACAGTCTTAACCCCTTATCAGTGGGTGGAACCGACACATTGTCAAGCGACAATGCTGATAATGTCGGTCCACTGTGATACATCTATTAAAACACAATTTACTAAAAATGTCAAGTGTTTTTTCAAAAAAAAAACGCTTTGGCTTTACACACGAGGGCGGATTTTCATCCCCTACCTACAAGGCAGGGGTCTCCAATCCGTATTTTAGATGAAAAACGAAACATATTACAACAAATATATAGAGAATTTAGGCACCACAGATACTGGAACAGGTTCGTTGGGCGCACCGATAAATTTAGAACTTAGGTTGTCTTTTAACAAGGAATGATATATACTATTGACAAACCGCACGCTAAAACTAACATTCTGAGGTGTCGCGCTCCACTTTCCACGATAACAGCAACGGAGGCAATATCATGTCGTATATCAAGATTCCAAAAGGATGGGAAATCCCCGAGAATCAGGTAACATCTGAGTCGCACTATATCAATCGCCGGAAATTCATCAAAGATTTGGGATTGGCAAGTGCGGGCACACTGTTATTTTCCACTTCAAACGCCTGTGCGCAAAACAGTGCGCTTGAGAAACAGTTAGCACCGTTCCGTGCGCAAACACTTGCGGCAGAAAAAAACGCGAACTTCACGGTAGAAAGACAGATGACTGACGAAGTAATTGCTGCTACCTATAACAATTACTATGAGTTTACCCAATCTAAAAGCACCGTCTGGAAAAGAGTGGACAGATTTAAAACACGCCCTTGGGAGATTGAAATATCCGGGCTCGTCGAAAAACCGATGACCTTAGATGTAGATGACTTAATTAAGCAGATGCCTCTTGAAGAACGCATCTATCGCTTCCGCTGTGTTGAAACTTGGGCGATGGTCGTGCCATGGATCGGTTTCCCTATGAAAGCACTGCTTGAGAGAGTTCAGCCGAAAGCGGATGCGAAATATGTCAGTATGCTGACATTTCTCGATCCTGACGTAGCACCGCATCAACACGATGCGCGTTTGCCGTGGCCCTATCTTGAAGGGTTAACACTCGCCGAAGCTATGAACGATCTAACCCTATTAGTCGTTGGTATCTATGGGCATATTTTGCCGCCACAACACGGCGCGCCTATCCGGTTGATTGTACCATGGAAATACGGATTTAAGAGTATCAAATCCATTGTCAGCATTGAACTCACCGATAAAAAACCTCGAAACTTTTGGAATGTTATTCTTCCAAGAGAATACGACTTTGAAGCGAATGTCAATCCGAATGTCCCGCACCCACGCTGGTCACAAGCCACTGAGTGGATGATTGGCTCAAGAGAAAGACATCCGACGATAATTTACAACGGTTATGGGGATGCTGTCGCACATCTTTACGAAAGGTAAACGGAGAAATACATGAATACGGGAAAGACAAGTAAGAGACCTTTTCTATGGTTGATGTGTTTGGTTTCGCTATTATTTGCTGGATGTAATAATCTTAGTGCTATCTTTAGTGATGAGGGACGAGACGAGCCTGAAACTGTTTCTATTGATACAAACGTCGTCACGGCAAATACACAATTCGGTTTTGATCTGTTCAATGAAATTCGTAAAATTGAGCAAGATAAAAATATTTTTATTTCACCGCTTAGTATTTCTATTGCTTTGGCAATGACCTTAAACGGAGCATCCGGTGAAACCGAGCAGGCGATGGCGAACACGCTGCACCTACAAGGGTTAGGCTCCGAAGCGATAAACCCCGGCTATGCAGGCTTACGTCAAGCACTTCAAGTAGCAGACCCGAAAGTTATACTCACGATTGCAAATTCACTCTGGGCACGCCAAGATGTTCCGTTCAAGCAGGATTTCCTGCAGCGAAATACGGAATATTTCGGAGCGGAGGTCTCAACACTCAATTTCACCGACCCAAACACGCTACCAACAATTAACCAGTGGATCAACACCAATACCAACGGCAAAATCACAAAAATCCTTGATGAAATCAATCCGGATACGGTGTTATTTCTGATTAACGCCATCTATTTCAAAGGAACGTGGCAGACAGAATTCGACCCCTCTCGCACGCGCGACGGAACTTTTTATCTCGCAACCGGTGCTGAAAAGCAAATACCAATGATGACAAGAACCGGTGATTACCCTTACTACGAAAACAATGATGCAAAGTTCCAAGCAATTAGCCTTCCTTACGGCGATGGACGGATGAGCATGTACATCTTCCTTCCCTATCCTGAATCTGATATCAACACCTTCTTAGATGGTTTAAACACTGAGAATTGGGAGAGTTGGGTGTCGCAGCTTCGCGACCAAGAATTATTCCTCAGCATGCCTAAATTTAAGTTGGAATATGAAAAAACGCTTAACAACCCGCTGCAGTCACTCGGTATGGGTATCGCGTTCGCGCCTGGGCTTGCAGATTTCAGTCAGATGGCAGATTTAGAGGCTTTGGGTCAAAACTTGTATATCGGAGAAGTGCTCCATAAAGCTGTCGTCGAAGTCAATGAAGAAGGCACTGAAGCCGCAGCAGTCACCAGTGTTGGGATCCGTGCAACCAGCGCGCCACCCGCGTTCATGGCAAACAGACCTTTCTTCTTCGCGATTCGTGATAATGAGACAAAAACTGTACTCTTCATGGGCACTGTCGTAGATCCTTAGATGGCATACAAACCACGGTTCAGATAAACATAGGTTTTCGTGCTGATCAAACGCCACGGCAAGAGTTATTCGTGTCGGGGGCGATAATTCACTAAAGTTATGGCGATATTGTCGCATACTTTTACTGATAAAAAAGGGGTATTTCTAATGAAAGCGAAATTTAAAATCTTTTACAGATTAAGTGCTGTCCTTATGATGTGCGGATTGATGCTCTTTACCTATACGGGCTGCGGGGGCAGTGAAGACGAGGCATCTGAGGAACTTGCAGTGTCTGATTTTGGATATATTCCAACAGGCTTAAATCCGCCAAACGGTGCCGCCTATGACGATGTCTTTTTTAAAGAGTATGGCACGAATCCCTTTATTGATACAGAAGACGATCACCTTTCGACGTTTGGTATGGATGTAGATACCGCCTCCTATTCCGTCACGCGACGTTATCTCCGGGATGGGCACCTTCCACCGACCGAAGCCGTTCGGGTAGAAGAATTTGTCAATGCCTTTGATTATAACTATGCACCTCCGTCGCAGGACGCATTTGCTGTTCACATTGAGGGCGCGCCATCCCGATTTGGTGAAGGCAAACGACTCCAATTGTTGCGTATCGGTATCCAAGGCCGCGTGGTTCCGGACGAAAATCGTAAAGACGCGACGTTGACTTTCGTGATTGATGTCTCCGGCTCAATGGCTATGGAAAATCGGTTGGGATTGGTAAAACGTGCCTTAACGCTTCTGGTTGAACAACTCCGTCCGGGCGACGAGGTGGCTATTGTCGTTTATGGAACACGTGCGCGAACCGTCCTACCACATACCGGAATTGAGGGGCGTGAGGAGATCTTGGAGGCAATCCACTCCCTGACACCAGACGGGAGCACGAATGCAGAAGAAGGGCTTCGGCTTGGATACAAGCATGCCTTGCGCAATGTGAGGGTTGGTAACATCAATCGCGTGATTCTCTGTTCGGACGGTGTTGCGAATGTCGGAGAAACAGGACCTGATGCTATCCTTAAAACAATTCGCTCCCACGTTGAAGAAGGAATTACATTAACAACCGTCGGATTCGGCATGGGGAACTACAACGATGTCCTCATGGAGCAACTCGCTAACAAAGGCAATGGCAGCTACGCTTATGTTGATACCTTTAACGAGGCGAAGCGTATCTTTGTTGAAAATCTTACACAGACATTACAAGTCATCGCTAAAGATGCCAAAGTGCAGGTCGAGTTCAATCCTGAAGTCGTCAGTCGCTTCCGTCTGCTCGGCTATGAAAATCGTCGGCTTGATCATGAAGACTTTCGCGATGATGATGCAGATGGCGGTGAAATCGGTTCAGGTCACAGCGTCACAGCCCTCTACGAAATTAAACTTCATGAAGATGCCACTGGACAAATGGCGACTGTCTTCATCCGTTATGAGGATCCAGATACCCATCGTGTGTCGGAAACCGACGCGGAAATTTTCACAACAGAACTGCATGATACATTTGAAGGCGCATCCGTCGAATTCCGACTCGCTGCTACAGTAGCAGAATTCGCAGAAATCCTGCGTGAAAGTTATTGGGCACGAGAAGGAAACCTGGAGGCGGTATCGCAAAGTCTCAAAGGGATCGCGCCGCAAATTCCGAATGCGTCAGTGGATGAACTCATGAATCTGGTGAGTCAAGCAACTCGGTTTAAGGCGTTAGATAGCGAAGAATTTTAAGACTTACGCAAGTTCATTATATTTGCTGGCGAGGTTTCAAGCCTCGCCAGTCTGTATCAGTGCAGTGTACGTCCCAATTTGTATAAGCTCTATAAATATTATGAAGAACCTTGTATTCCTTTTATTGATACTGCCCATTTTTTCAGCATCTGCTACGTGGGAGTCAGTGGAAAGCAAACATTTCCGGGTCTATTATCAAGAAGGCACAGCAGACCCAACTGCAATTCTTCAGATGGCTGAGGATTTCTATGCCGAACTGCCACAACTGACAAACCGTATCCCTGGAGGAATGATTGATATCTGGGTCTGCAATACACAAAAGGAATTTCAGGCTTCCGTTCACGCCCCAATTCAGGATTGGGCAGTCGGTTGCGCCTTTCCGTTGAGTCGACGTATCGTTATTCAAAACCCGAAACACATCGCCCTGGCGAAACTGCAGTTCGTACAGGTGCTTCGTCACGAGATTGCGCATGTCCTCTTTGGGCAATGTACACGCAAAGCCGTCAAAGAAATTCCGTTATGGTTTGTGGAAGGCATCGCGATCTACTTTGCTGATGAATGGGTGCCGAGCCGTCACGGCACATTGCTAAAACATATTTTTTCTAAATCTATCTTACCGCTTCAAGAGTTAACGCGAAGTTTCCCGCGTTCGCAAGCCGGTGCAGATTTGGCGTATGCTGAGAGCCAAGATGCCGTCCGTTGGTTGGTTGAAGTCAAAGGTAGGGATGCACTGTTTGCACTTATTGCCGAACTCCACGCAGGCAATAACTTTGATACAGCCTTTAAAGCTGTAGTTGGATGGGATCTTGCTACTTTTGATGTCCGCTGGCGTGAATCACTGGCGGAACGTTACCGATGGGCATCCCTTTTCTCTAATTCCTACTTTTTGTGGGGCGGTCTCGGCGGGTTGGCGCTCCTCGGTTACCTCGTCCGCCGGAATCGTAGACAACGGCACCTCAATAAACTTGCAGAACAAGAAGATACCGTGGATACCTTCTTCAGGACTTAACACTCATGAACACCTCGCTGATTTACATTTCCGTCTGTTTTATCTGTCTCGCTTCCGTGGCGATAGCACAACCGAAACAACTCACACAGTATCCTGATCAACTCACGCGCGACGGACATGTCCTTATTCTACCGGACCACGGCACTGTCTACATCGTTTCCGATCTGCATGCCCACTGGGACGATTTTAATCAATGGTTGCGCCTCACAAAACTTGTCGATCGGATTCAAGCGGATGAAGATGTCTACGGATTGATACTCGGTGACGCAATTGACTATAAGCCAGATGAACCGAGACACCCGCCTTTTGGTGATACTTTAATTGTTGACCGGGTGATGGAACTCCAAAAACAACTCGGCGATAAAGGCAAAAGGCTCATCTATCTCCGAGGGAACCACGAATTTGCAGCCGCAGATGCGTACGCGATGCTGAAGAAACAGGGGATGACAACACAAAACCGAGAACAATTCATCCGTTTATTGTACGATAGCCCCCTCGGCTCCTATTATGAGCAATTCAATTTCATTGAGAGAATGACAGATGCCCACTACGAATTCCTTGTCAATTTGCCAACGGTTGTTATCGCAAAAAACGGTTTTGTCGGTATTCACGCCGGCCCCCCGCGTTTCATCAGCAGTCTTACGGATCTCGTTAATCCGAGTCCTAAAACCCTTGAGGAACTCCTCTGGCATCGTCCTACTATCGCGTATAGTGGTGGATACACCTTAAGACATATAAAAAATTTTCTTGAAGCCATCGATGCCAATCTCCTTATTGTTGGACACACCCCGATTCATTATTTTCCGTCACAAAACGTCAGAGACGGTATAGCGACATTCGGTAAAAATCAACTCATCTTTTCAACAGGCTATAGCGGCTTGCCCGGAATCCCAACTTATATTGAAATTGACCTATCAGAAACATACACCTCCGTCCACGCGCTGAAGTTAGGGGTGAATATTCATCATCTGTACGACAAAACTATAAAACCGAAATCTGATTAACAACGCCACATCATGCGACCACTCATTTACATCATGACCCCTGTACTGATCCTCACGATCTTTCTCGCCTCTCGCTTTGTAACGTGGGACGCGATAAAAGGCATGGATCGGCAAGCACAGGTATACGTTCAAGAGGGTACCACATCGCTGAGATCATGGAAACTTCCACAGGCAATTAAAGCATTTACGCGTGCAATTGAAATTGAACCGAGGTATGCCGAAGCTTACGTGAAACGTGGACTCGCTTACTACCGCTCTGCACAGTACGAGACCGCTATCGCAGATTACACCGAAACGTTAAAGCTCAAGAGGTATCAAGCTGATGCCTACGCAAGTCGTGGCGATGCCTATCAATCGTTAGGCGACATGCAACGTGCTATTGAAGACTACTCTGCCTCACTTAAGAGAAGATGGAACGCCTCTGTCATGCAGAAACGTGCGGAAACCTACTTTGATGGAGGCAATACCCAGAATGCACTCGCCGATTACGATACTGTAATTAAGCGACAACCGACCGTGATGGCCTACTATGCCCGCGGCAACGTCTACCTCCAACTTTCCACTCAAGGTGATAAGAGGGATTTAAAGTTCGCATTGGCGGATCTAAACCAAGCCATTGCTTTGGAGCCGCGTTTCGCCAGTGCTTATATCAGTCGCGCCCAGGCTTACACACACTTAGGCGAACATGCATCAGCAACTCAAGATTATACATACACTATAGAACTTCTCACCGACGCAATTCAGACATGGCAAGGCGAACCGAATGCCCTCATACAGATTTATTACTGGCGCGCCTTTGCTCACCAAAAATTGGGTGAAGTTGACAAAGCAGAAAAAGATGTCAGTAAAGGGCATAATCATGTCTTTAGTTTTTTACTTGAAAAAATCGGAAGATTGTGATATACTTTAAAAAGCGTGGTGTTTAGCATTTCGCTGGACTTCCCTCAGTTTTTGTGCGCGAAGATTTACTTTTATTTCTCCCTGGATTTTCAATAGGAGGCTGCAAGGATTAATATGACCGGAGATGCATTGGGTTTAGTTGAAACGAGAGGTTTGGTTGGGAGTATTGAAGCTGCTGATGCAATGGTGAAAGCGGCGAATGTCCAACTTGTCGGGTACGAACAAGTCGGTGGTGGTTACGTGACCGTTATGGTGCGTGGTGATGTCGGTGCTGTGAAAGCCGCGACGGATGCGGGGGCTGAAGCCGCTGCACGCGTCGGCGAAGTTGTTTCTGTTCATGTAATTCCACGTCCACATGCTGAAGTCGAAACGATCTTAAAGAAAGCGTAAGCTATTCGTAAGTGGATTGACCACACGTTGCTTAAAAACGTTTGGAACATCCTAACAGAAAAGGCGAATCATAGATGCCAGACCGTGCCCTTGTTGAATTGATTACCCGCCGTGTCGTGAACAGACTGACGACGGACCAAGCGTGCAGTGGTTGTGCTTTGAGAAGTTGTGATGCCGGAAGTCGCGCCTGTGATGCCGTCACGCAGCAGCAGCAAATTCCGGTTGGCGTTTCAGCACGACATGCCCATGTAACCCAAGAACACCTTGAGATCCTCTACGGTGCCGGACACCAACTTACTGTCTATGCGCCTCTATATCAACCGGAAGCGTTCGCTGCGAACGAAACATTGACCATCGTCGGAAAGCGGATGCGGGCTATTGAGGCTGTTCGTATTCTTGGCCCCGTGCGGGATTACTCCCAAGTAGAAGTCGCTCAAACTGAAGCCATTCGGCTCGGGTTAAGCCCCCCGATTCGAGACTCAGGCGATCTGGCGGGTGCGGAACCTATTACCCTCATCGGGCCCGCAGGAAGTGTCTATTTAGAGGCAGGTGCCATCTGCGCGACACGGCATATCCACATGACACCAAGCGATGCTGACGCACGTAATATTCGCGAAGGAGATCTTCTAAAGGTACATTTCCCGGGTGAACGCGCTTTGACGTTTGAAAATGTTCGACCAAAGATTTCTGAAGACTATGTGCTTCAGATGCATTTAGATACCGATGATTCCAATGCTGCGGGTTTGAAGGGTGGCGAACCTGTTGAAATCGTACGTTAGGTGCTCCGCATACTTTGAAACAACATGAACCAAGAACTGATTGATCAAATTCGGAAAATCGTAGAGAGGGTACTCGAGGCGCAAGCATCTACGACGACACACACTGCAGCCGAGAAAAAACTACTCGCTATTTTTGGGGCGACGCAACTCAAATTGGATGAACCGCTCCAGCAGCTTCACATCTGCCTGCAAGATGGATGGAAAATTACAATAATTTTATCTGATCTCGCAACTAAAGTCATAAATCTGGAACCGATTCATGCGATATTTGGCGAAGAGAACGTTCTGCGGGAGGACACACTCACCGATATAGCAACTTTTGTGAGCACTTATCAGCAGATTGTGCTCCCTGTTCTCTCACATCCGATGGCTGCAAAACTCGCGTTAAGGTTAGTAGACACACCGTGTACTTATCTCGTGTATGAAGCACTCTGTAAAGGAAAAACAGTCATAGCAGTTCCCGATGCCCTTAATAATCAAAATGAGGCATCCGCAAAAATTAATGCCATTGAGGTTGAATATGTAAACGTTTTATCCGAACTCGGCGTTAAATGGGTACCTACGATGCAGATTGCCGAGTCGATTAAGAAGATAACAGACGACTCACCCACCAGTTTGGACAGACCTTTAATTAGCGCGACGACTATTTCAAATCTGGATGCGAATGTGCAAGAGTTGGTTTATGCAAAACGAGCGATTATTACACCACTTGCCCGTGAACATGCGAAAAAGAGAGGTATTAAACTAATACCTAAAAGTTAAGAAGTGTCGGAACCATTAGTTTTTGTTGGCATTAATAGATAAGTCTGTCCATCTTAAACCGGGAATTGTGATCAGGACATCGGAGTCAAAGAAGAATCAGTTAATTTTGATTATTCTTGACAATTTTTGGAGGAAATTGTATCATTTCCATAATAGTTTTGCGATTAAGACGATAACGGAGTTTTGACATTCACGCGGCACCGCGTGCAATAGGTATAAAAACCTATCGGCAATGCCAAATGAAGGACACGAACATAGGAGGAAAATTCCATGAAGACCCGGATTTCGACTTTAAGCGTAGTATGCCTCATCAGCTGTTTTGTAATCGCTGGATTGTCACCCCTCGCGAATGCTGATTACGATTATTACGCAGACCGGTTGAGTCGTGAGCATCGCGTTGCAAGCGATGTTGATGAATGGATAGAGCGCGGAAATGCAACGATCACCGCCAGTCCACGGTTTGAGGACGGCGTTCGACTCACCGCTTGGGCAAATGACGCTCAGAACACAGAGGAATACGAATTTGCAATTGCCAGCGCGGTATATCTCTTTGAAATTCCAGCGGGGACACAGTATATTGAAGTTTTAGTGCGATACCGAGGAGAACCGCATCGTTTAGAAATTGAAGACTATGAAGAACCCATCGCGGGTCGCGCCTGGATCCGTAATACGAAGCGCGAGACAACACGTAGCGGCTACTACGACGAAAATGCTAAAGAGACCCGTTACGGCGACACTTTTGTTCTCCGAGCGAAGAACCGCTCAGAACATATTAAAATTCCTGCAGTCGGTCATGTCAAAGATGGATGGATGGAACTTCATATTGTCGCCGAAGGTGGCGAGCAGATTGATGTAGAGTATCTTGAGGTCTCCACGTATCGCAGGCAGCCAAAAGTTAGAGTCATTCAACGCTACACACCAACCTATCGTTGGCGTCCGTGGCATCGTTACACTTACCTCTACTTTTATGACGGCCCCGTCTATTACGCGACGGATTACGACTATTATCTCCGATGGAGCTATCCGGTTTACGACCACCACTATCTGTCAATCCGTTCGTATTATGGGGGGTATCTCGGCCGTTACCGTGGCTACTATCCAAGTGCTTACTACCGTTACTATTCGCCGTATTACGGTTCGTACCACAGTTACTACCGCGGCACGCCGAAGGTGTATCAACGACGGACGCAGTTGAATCGCTGGAGTGCACAGCACGAAACAACCCGTCGGCAGTACAGTCGTAGCCGATTATCAGCGAACAACCGAGGCGAAAATCGAACGGTTGTACGGAAGAGCGTGCGAACCACGCTCGAAAACCACCGGCGACAGACCCCGGCGACGACGGAACGCGTTGCGCGCCACTCAATTATTACGCAGAAACTACGTACCCGTGCTTCTACCGCCTCAACACTCCGCGAAAGCAACGTCCGAAAAAGCACTTACGCTTCAGGGAGTACAGGGAGGGCACTGAGTCAGCAGCGGCGTTATTCTACTGCTACAACGCAGGACGTGAATCGCTACAGAAGGTCTGAGACACAGCGGACTACACCGCTTTACAGACGTTCTACTTCTTCGTCGAACCGGTCGTTCTCGTCAAGCACAAGCAGCAACTCACGCCCGAAGTATAGAACCACGACATCAAATTCGAGTGCGTCGCGTTCGCGATCAAGCGTCAGTCGCTCAACAACAAGTTCATCGCCTGAGAGATCAAGCGTGAGTCGTTCGAGTTCGAGCACGTCGCGTTCACGATCAAGCGTGAGCCGTTCGAGTTCGAGCACGTCGCGTTCGCGATCGAGCGTAAGTCGCTCATCTTCTACAAAAACTCGGACGCGTCCAACGACATCAAGTTCGAGTTCATCGCGTAGCAGTTCAAGCAGTAGCAGCGACGATGACGATGACGATCGAAGTCGGACAACACAACGGACGAAACGGCGACGTTAATAGGAGCAGCACTGGCTTCGCATAACCATTTGAATGTGTGAAGTCTACATACCAAATGCGATTTTTGTTAATTATTTCACTTTTGTTATTCAACGTCCATGTTAGTTTTGCGCAGGAGGTTGAAAACACCACAAATACCGAACAGCAAACATCTGAAACGGCGGAACAAGTTAAACTTGTTTCGCCGATCGGTGCTATGGTGCGTTCCGCTGTTTTTCCGGGATGGGGCCAATTTCACAGTCGTAGTTACTTCCGAGGGAGCTTAACTGTCTTGGGGGTAGGCGGTTCTATCGTCGGTGCCTTGTTAGCGCAAAATTCCTTTAGGCATCGCTACGAGACTTATGAAACGTTGGTGTGGGACGGCTTCTCTGACGAAAAGACGATATTAGAGAGTTACGCATATGCGAACCAGAGGTACAAACTCAGGACATTTTTTATGTATACCGGCATCGGTATTTGGCTGTATAGCCTTATCGATTCTTACGTGAGTGCTAACTTTTATAACGCAACTACCCTGATTCAATCTATTGAACAGGATGCACAAAATATTGAAAAATTGGGGATCGAAATTGGTGCGACCCCTTCACATTTTTATTTTGGTATTGTTAAAACCTTTTAATTTACAAAGGAGGATGCTTATTATGTTTAGGAATTTCGCCAAAGTCAGCGGCGTACTTATCCTACTCCTACTCGCAAATTTTATGGGGTGCGGAGACGCTGATAAGGTCGGAGAAATTCCGGCTGAAGAAATCTATCAAATCAGTAGTGTCTTAGACCGATGGCGAGAAGGTTACGAAACGGAAGATGTTAACACCTACATTAACACTTTCTGGGAAGATGGCTTCCTTTATGTCTCTGATATGGGAACAGATGGCGATAAAACAGACGATGTCGAATTTGATGATATCCGCGAGGAACGCGCCTCTGCCACTCGCGTCTTTGATCGGTTCCAAGATATTGAAATAGAGCTCTCTTCACCGCCAGAGATT
The DNA here is from genome assembly GCA_964593655.1 of uncultured bacterium. Taxonomy (GTDB): domain Bacteria; phylum Poribacteria; class WGA-4E; order WGA-4E; family WGA-3G; genus WGA-3G. Next base: position 12,366 of record CAZQIP010000308.1, read on the forward strand.
ACTATGAATGATGATGGTACAGAGGCCGAGGTTCGCAATCATTACAGAATCCAATTCTTTGTGTCGGACGGTCAAACGCTCGAGGGTGGATATACCGGCGCATACGCCGAAGGTGATAACCTTTTTATCTTTGAAAAGAGAAATGACGAATGGCGTATAGCGGAGTGGCATGATGAAGCCTTTAACGAGGAAGAAATTCGCCTTGCCAATAACCTATAGGCACAGAGAAGGAGGGGCAATTTCTAACCCAAAGGGCGGGTAGAAATACCGTACATTCATGCCGCAACAGGAGGAACACCTACGCGATTATTTTCAACTTATCCGAAAGCATGGTTTTACGCTCTGCCTGACCCTCCTATTCGTGTTAGGAACCGCCCTAATTATCTCGCTCCGTTTGCCCAAAACTTACGCCGCTTCCACCTTAATATTACTCGTTCAACCCAGCGGGACATCTTCCGTTCCTTCAAATCTGTTCCAAGATGTGCTCTCCGGGGGTGTTGACCGCCGAGAGATGGAAACAATCAGCATCCGATTTTCTACAGAGTCTATGCTAAATACAGCAATAGAAAACCTTGAGGAGAATGGACACGCGGATGCGGCTGCGCTTTTCCCGCCGGTGGGTAAACTCAAACAAGTGCTGAGGGCACAGGTAAACCCAGATTCTGATTATATCACGCTTTCTGTTGAATTAACCGAGGCAGAAGGGGGTGAGCGGAATGCGGCACTCTTTGTCAACCAACTTGCAAAAGATATGCAAATGTTGCGGCGTGGAGAAGAAGAAACGACACTCAGAAAACTTATGGAGTTCCTCGAAAATAAACAACGAGAAATCGAATCGGAAATAGATGAAGATGTAGACGCGCTCCTCGAGTTTGTTCGTGATAATGGCAGTGCAGAAACATGGGTGCCGATGCTCACGAACCTGCTTGACCGCCTTGCCCGTGTTCGGGAAGGCCTTGAGACGAATCAACAGCAACTCTACGCAACGAACGCCTATATTACATACCTAAAAGAACAACTCCAAAACTCGCCGAAGCAGACGCAACTTTCAGAAACGACCTCTTATAACCCGATTTGGCTCTTTCAGCAAGAAAAACTCTTCAACCTTGAATCACAACGGATCGCTGCTGAAAAAAAAGTTGGCACAACTTCATCAGAGTTGGAGGGCTTTGACGCACAAATCGCTGAAATCGAGAAAAAAAATCAGGAAACCTCATCGCTAACGCCAACGGTTACCTCCGGGCTCTCTGCACATTACACTTATATCCAGAATCAATTAATAACATTTGTTCCAGAACTCTCACGATATGAAAACGCCGTGGCACGTCTCAAACGGGAGCAGAACAGACTCGAAACTGAATTGGCGAAATTAATAGAACAGATCCCGGAGAATCAGATTATTCTCACACGAAAGGGTGCCAAGATTCAGCAAACCAACGCGAAGGCTGCAGAAATTGCCAAACGTTTCCTTGAAGCTGAAATATTATACGCTGAATCTAAGATGCCAACCTCTCGCAACCAGATAGGCGGCATTGAAATCGTTGACCGTGCCACACCAAGAAAAATTCCTGTTAGCCCCCAACTTCGGTTTATTCTTGTTATCGCCGGAATCGCTGGCTTAGTTTTAGGTGTTACAGCTGTCTTATTTATCGAATACTTCAATAGTACCGCTGTGAACCTGAAAAAATGAACACCTTGTATCCTGTTTAGAAATATTTACAACCTCGAATTCCGGTTCGAGGTTTTATTATTTTGATAACTTTGTAAAAAAAATGTCAATTTTTCTTAAATTGTAGTATAATTATAGTATGTCCAATGCCCAACGGGATATTTATACACCCGTTAGCATTGTGAAGACTTACATAATTTTTGGGCTTGTCGGTATTTTCGACGTGTGCCTAAGAGTGCCCGATTCCGATTGAATTATCAGTTTTGCTGTCTTCAGGGAGACAGTAAGCAAGCGGGCATTAGTTCCATATTAGGGATACCGCTTCGCTGTGTAGCGTTTATTGGTGTAATTTCGCTGACAATGTTTAAGTGAGCGATTTCCAAATTGCAACCCATCCCTAAAACGGTCAAGAAATGAAAAATGAATAGCACTGATATTTAAAGTTGAAAATATATTACATTTGTGGTATGCTTATCGGAAATTCTACCCCAATGCGTACGTTTTTCTGTTAAAAATAAAAGTTGACAGAAATTTGAATCAGTGCTATTTTAAAGGCTAAGAACAGTTTTGCCGGCATTTTCTTACGTGTTTATTGACGTGTTTATTGAAAAATCCGCAAAACAAACCCTTAATTTGTTGGAAGGAGACTCGCTTTTATCCGCCGCGCGCGGTATACGCGATTTACGGATATTCTATCCGGCAGTGACGCAAAGCAAAGCAAAAAATTGAATAGGTGCTATTCTCACCTAACGCAATTTTGACTTTATCGTTACACGCAAAGCAGTTTTCGTCCATTTCCTAAGGTTTTTGTCGGAAACCGGGGTATGGAGCGCGAATGACGAACTATTCATATCGCGGTTCCGATACCTAAACATCCGATTCATTATCTCCAAGGAGGAAAAACAAAGTAATGAACAGGCTAAAACACTCACTTGATGTTTTACTTGTAGCGACCTGTATTCTGAGTGCTTTCGTGCTCTATGGTTGTGGCGCACAGAGCCTTGGTCCACAAGAACCCCTATTGCCAACGATTGAGGGGAGTTCTAAATTCTCAGCGCGTTTCCAATTAGAAGAAGAACCGCAATTCTTCTATGACCTGTTTGGAAAAGAGCTGCTTGAAGGTAACGAGGTCTACAACTATCGTGAGCAGAAAGAGTTTGACCAAAACGGTGAATTGTTCGTTGGTTGGACGGGTCAGCTGGATAGTGAAAGATTCTCAGCACAGTTGGATAGAACGGTCTTAACTGAAGATAGTTACCGTGGCAGATACACAGAGTTTGCTATCGGTGATAGCATGCGTTTTAAGCCGTCTACGCTATTCCCGAACCGATACATTCTCTATAAAACAGAGTTTGATGGGCTTCGGTGGGACATCTCTTTTGCGCAGGAACGGCACCTTTTCACACTCATCAATTCTCGTATCTCAAACCCTGTCCAATTGACAGACGCAGCGGCGAACCTTGCCCCGACGCTCGGTCGTCGGAACGGGCTCAACGAAGACGCTGGAGTGCGGCACCTCGAAAACGCACGCCTTGTCGGTTTCCGGGCACAAGGGCTTTTGGGCGACATCTTCCGTATCGGGTTCACTTATGTTAATCTTCACAAAGAACACCCGGAACGTGTTGAAAACCCACTTATGGGTACTGTAGCCAATACACCCCCAGAATCAATTTCAGTTGTCTTCCGAGATGACTCACCTGAAGACAATCACGTTATTGTCACCCGATTCTCCGGCTTCGATCCAGATGTACATAGTGAAAATATTCAGGGCGGTGTCGGTGCAGCTTTCAAAGAGATGAAGGTCACTGTTGTCACGCAAGCCTTGGAAGAATTAACGCCCGAAGAAATCGAAGAGGGGGCTGAACCGACAGCGTTACCTGCAGAAACGATTACGGAAACACTTGATATCAGTAATGTCATCCCGATGCCTGTCGGCGGACTGCCTTCTGATATTCGCGATTCTGTTGATGGATCATGGAAGATTGTCGATGGCTTCAATAAGATGAAAGCTGTCATCGTTTTCGTTGATCCAGACGGTGCACCTTCTCCCGATGTAGCACAACTCCTTTCAGAAGGCGCGTATCAAATTGATGCTGACCCTCGCACTGTTCAATCCGTCAACTTTGAAATGATTGTAGCCGGTGATTACAACATCGCCGTTATCGGCTCCAGTGCTGCTAACAAAGCCGAGTCAGATCCTGAAATCCAAGAATGGATTAAAACTGAAGATGGTCACATCCAGACACCGTACCGTGATGTTATTGAAGCACCCGGTAACTACGGGCAATCTTCGGATTATACCAGTAACCGGGCAACACTCTTAGACAATCCGAGTGCTTGGGAAGGTGAAGGCAGACCGCGTAAAGTCAGTTACCGTTACGGGGCGGCCCGTGCAGCTCTTCTCTATGGGCTTGATTTAGAAGGTACTATCGGTAATGTCTTTGTCCGAGCACACTACTCTATCAACGGGAAATATAAGCAGTATCCGACCATTCCGAAAGATCAGATCGGATTCAGCCGACTCAAAACAACCATCCAAGGCGAAGATGGAGAGGAAGAGACCGGTATCTCCGTTGATCCGGCAACTGGCTTGCCGTTAGACGCAAATGGGATACCTACCTACTCTGAAACCGAAGGTGAAAGATTTGAAGCTATGTTAGGTGGCGACGGCACCGATGAAAGCGGTGACGGAACACTGGGAAGAGAAACCGCATGGTTCGTCCAACTCAAATCTCGTTTTGGAAAGTTGTACCTTGAAGGGGTCTACTATCATATCGATCCTGGTTACACGACAACTTATCTCAATTTCGGTTCTAATTCCAACAGGGATCAACCCTACTCACTACCTCGGACACCTGAATCACAGTCTGAACAAGATCCGTGGGATGAAACGAATTACGCCCTCATTGAAGATGACGATGATGACGATGACTGGCCGGATGACATCGACTTCGATGGAGTCCTCCCACGCGCCGACGATAGAGATCAGAACGGCGTTTTGGATTTCCAAGAAGACTTCCTCATCTTTGATGCGGATCCACCGGTCTTCACTGACCTCGTTGATCTGAATAACAACGGCACTATTGATTCACTTGAGGACGATTTTGAACCGCAGTATGAGTATGGAGTAGACAGGGAAGGCTATCATGTTTTCGCCGAATATGACCTCCTTGATAACCTTTCACTCAAAGTCGGATGGCTCAACGAAAATGAAGTCTCAAGTCGACGGAAGAATGACTCCAAATACTTACATGTCACCTACCAACGTGACATCCCTGATTTCGGAACAGTACTCTTCCAAAACCGTTTCGTCCGAGTCCAAGACGATATTCCAGATTATACCATTACATTGCGTGTGGGTGAATTGGAGCCCGTTCAAATTTCCGATGAACTTGATTTCTATAACGCGCGTGTGAATACGACAACGCTCCAGTTCCTTTATACCGCTGTTCCGAACCTCACACTGGAAGCGAAATTCCTCGTCGTGCTGCAAAAACAGTATGAACAGGATGAAGCAGATGCAATTTTCAAAGAAATTGAGCCAGTGGACCCCGACGACGATAGTGATCCGCTTACCGCCGATCAACGCGTTGATTTTATGGTACCCGTTGAACAGGTTCGTGCAGGCGGTGAAAGACGCGAATTCCCGTTCTATCCTGACCATGGCATTAACGCACTGGATCCCGAGGATCCGGGCTTAATCTATGATCCTGAAAACTGGAAGACGCGGCGCTACCCGGAACGCGATATTCGCAACCAGCAGACCATTCTCAAAGCGAGATACGAGATTCCGCTCGGTGAACTTCCATTTGTCGATAGAATCGGTGAAGATTTGACGCTTACGCCGATGGTGAAGTACATCTGGGATCGAGCGTTTGACCGTGGTGCTGAGGAAATTCCTGATGCGCTCAACCCACGTCAGTTCGTTCCGACTGATAACGAACCGGTCGAATACTTACGCTTCAATCGCAGAAGTCGTGAAGACGTACTCGGCGTACGGCTTGACTATCAGTTCTCGCAAAGGATGAACATTCTTGGCGGTTTCCAATACCGGAAATTCACCAACCGGGATAATAACTTCAAAAACTATTTGACGAATTTCCCGGAAGATGAAGATGTCCCCGTACTCTACAGGCCGGATTTGCGAACCCGAATCTTTGAAGTCCAAGCGATCAACCGCGGTGAATGGCTTGGGTTTAACATCGTCATCCTCGCGGGTTATCGCCGAACAACTATCTTGCTCGACCACACGACGAGTAACACGACCTTCGTGCGGGCAATGATGGGCTTCTAAATGTTTTTGTGTATCGCTGGACACACCTTGGTGTCCAGCGATACCGCGTCTATCAATATCATCGCCAACACCGTTTTCAGCAACACTAAAATAAAGCGCGTAACTTTTCAAGCATTCGGGTGTTCTTAATGGAAACGGCGTTGTAAATCGTACGGATGGTCTACAAATATAGATATTGATTCCTAACCTGAAGATTTGTGTAGATGGAACGCTCACGCGTTAAAAAATTAAGACTGAGTTGTTAAGGTGCGGTTCTCGTGCCTTATCCATATAGCACTTTATGAGATAACTTGTAAAGACTTGCCACACCACAATCGGCAAGTCCCCTAAGGAGGACAAGAACGAATGATTCGTTTTAGTTTTGTTTTACTGTTAATCGCCTGTGTCGGTATGTCTACCGGCATCGCTTTCGCGCAAGATGACGTTGGAGCCAGCGGTGGAACCGTTCGCGGTCAAATTGTCGATACAACCACATCACAGAACCCAATTGAAGCTGTTGATGTTAGAATCGTTGCCACAGGCGGAGAAGAGCATACCGCGACAACTGATGCTAATGGTGAGTATGAAAAATCAGGCATCCCCGCAGGCCGCTACCTCATTAGTATCTACAAAGACGGATACGGCGATCGGGTTGGAAAAGCTGTAACAGTCGTTAATGGCGGGGACCACTACTTTCCGCTTAAGATGACCCCCAAGGACAATATCGTCACCTTCTTCCAGAAGTTTGGATTCGTCTTCTGGCCGCTCGCCCTTTGCTCCATCACGGCATTAACCTTTATTATCGAAAGACTTTTCACCTTTGTGCGGAGTCGTTCTCGAATCGGAACCGAACAGTTCATCGCCAGTATCGCCGATTCATTGCGGAAAGAGAACATTATGGAAGCCGTCTCGACCTGTGAAGAAGCCGGTGGACCGCTCGCGAATGTTCTTAAAGCAGGATTGCTGCGATACAGCCAAGCCCAGATTGAAGAACGGGATATTAGCAAAGAAGAAATTCAGGAAGCCATTGAGGAAGCAAGCCTTCTTGAAATTCCAGAACTGGAAAGAAATCTACCAGTTCTCGGTACGGTCGCAGTGGTTTCCCCACTGTTTGGATTGCTTGGAACGGTTACAGGTATGATTAACGCGTTTACCACAATCGCACTTGAAGGTACCGGTGACCCGCAGCAGCTCGCAGGTGGTATCTCACAGGCTCTTCTGACAACTGCTGCTGGCTTGACAGTCGCTATTCCGTGCTTGATTTTCTTCCAACTTTTCGATAGCTGGGTCAACAGACACATGGTTGAGATTTCACAGGTTTCTACTGAAATTGTCAATCAGCTGATTGTTGGTGAATCAAGCGGTGCATAGTCTTGGAACAGAACGGGCGGGTGATTCTACTCGCCCTTTTCTGATAGGCTTTTTAAGGGTCTTAGGTTACTAAATCTTAGCCCGCTTCTCATTAACGAGAAAGGAGACTTTGAAATGCAACAAGTTGGTGAAGCCAAATTGAGCCTGCTTGCAACCAAAATTAGGGAACGCAAGCCACCAACGCTCAGTATGGCACCTATGATTGATTGCGTGTTCCTGCTCCTGATCTTCTTCATGGTGTCAACAACCTTTTCACCGATTCCAGGCCTCCGCGTGCAGCTTCCGCCACCGGGGAAACCGTCGCCTGATAAACCGAAAGGGTTGACTGTCCGGATCGCGAACCCGGAACCGGGCGATTATAGAGGCACTATGGTGTTGAATGATGTGGTTGTCCAAATTGAAGAAATGTTCAACCAATTCATCAACGCACCGGAAGAATCTAAAAACATGCTGATTATCCAATCTGAACGGGACGTACTGCATGAACAGATCGTGCAGGTGATGGATATTGCGAAACAGGCAGGTATAGATAAAATCGGATTCGCTATCGTCGCGAGAGATTGACAACCCTCGAACGACTGGAATAGTAAATCCTCTTTCTATAGAAGGAGAACTCAGATGGCTTTAAACTTAGCGCAACGGCGGAAATCAACCGAAGAAGATGACATTCCGATGGCTCCAATGATTGATTGTGTCTTCTTGTTACTCATCTTTTTCATGGTATCTGCTGTCATGAAGGCTAATCCGCCTTTCACCATCACCTTACCCGATTCTGCAACACAGCACGAATTCACTCGGAAGAAATACAACCTCTTCGTTAACAGTGACGGACGTATTTCGATTGATGACCAAGAGATGTTGACCCTGGAAGACATGGAGCTTTTCATTGCAGCGCATGAACACCAGATCAGCACCCTGATTATCAAGGCGGACAAACGGGCCAAGCACGGTGTCGTCATTGACGTGGTAGAACGGGCGAAAATGCGCTCCAGTAAAACGGAAGGGCTTGAAATCGCTTTCGCGGTATCGGAAGAAGACTGAGTACCACAACGTAATTAAAAAAGGCAGCACTTGCTGCCTTTTTTTTTTGCACTATTGATATTGATTAATCAGGAACCTATCGCTTCCGGGTTCTCCGCGTTGCGGCTCTCCTTTTAAGCTGGACAGGTGCCGGCAATGGCGGCGGCGGTGGTGTTACCACCTTCCAAAAATGTGGAAGGAACGTCTCCCAATGGGTAAGAATATTCTCAGTATATTGACTACCGGTATAGGCTGCATGATTTTGTATAAGTGCCATCAGGCTCTTAATATCTGTCTCACCCGTTACCTTTTCTATTTTTACCCAATCCGAGTTGTATTTCTTCTCAAATTGCCCCTTTTCGTCCAAGACATAGGCGGTCCCGCCTGTCATCCCAGCCCCAAAGTTTCTACCTGTTTCGCCGAGAATCACGACTGTACCGGCGGTCATGTATTCGCAACCGTGGTCCCCGACACTTTCAACGACAGCAGTTGCCCCACTATTTCGGACACAGAACCGTTCACCGACACCACCTGCTGCATAGAGTGTTCCACCCGTCGCGCCGTACAAGACAGTATTTCCAATGATCGTATTTTCATAAGTTTGGAACGGCACCGTTGGAGCGGGTTTGATAATAAGCTCTCCACCCGCCATGCCTTTGCCGACATAGTCATTGGCTTCCCCTGTCAACACGAATTGCACACCACTAATACAGAAAGCACCGAAACTCTGTCCCGCACTGCCCTCAAAATGGCACTGAATTGTTCTATCAGGCAAACCGGCATCGCCATAACGCCTCGCGATTTCACCGGATAACTTCGCGCCTACCGTCCGGTGCGTGTTCCGGATAGCATAGGAGAGTTGGATCGATGTTTTCTGATCAATTGCTTCCTTGGCATCCTCCAGAATCTGATCGTCCAGCGGAATGTCCTCTCGGTCGTTCCGTTCCTGTAGATGATAGCGAGGCTGTGTCCCCGTTGGATCAGCCGGGGTCAGAATTTCACTTAAATCGAGCATCGCGGCCTTAGGATAATCCGCAAGGTCAACGGGTTGCAGCAATTCGGGACGACCAATAATGTCGTTCAAAGATTTATGTCCGAGATTCGCGAGGATCGCTCGAACCTCGTTTGCTACACCGAGCATGAAGTTAACAACCATCTCTGGAGTCCCCGGATACTTTGCCCGGAGCGCTGGGTCTTGCGTAGCTACGCCGACTGGACATGTATTTAGGTGGCATTGGCGCGCCATAACACACCCCGTTGCGACCATTGCTATTGTGCCGAAGCCGTACTCTTCTGCCCCCAACATCGCGGCGATCACAATATCTCGACCGGAACGCATTCCGCCGTCTGCCCGTAAAACAACACGATCTCGCAATTCGTTTGTCACGAGTGCGCGTTGCGTTTCTGCGAGTCCGAGTTCCCAAGGTGTCCCTGCGTTCTTAATAGAACTCAGCGGTGATGCCCCGGTGCCACCTTCATGTCCGCTGACTTGGATGACATCGGCATATCCCTTTGCTACCCCTGATGCAATGGTCCCAACCAGAAATTCGGACACAAGTTTCACGGCGACCTTTGCCTGCGGATTTGCCTGCTTCAAATCATAGATGAGCTGCGCCAAATCTTCAATAGAATAAATATCGTGGTGCGGTGGTGGCGAAATTAGCGGAACTCCCGGGACAGAGTGGCGGATAGAGGCAATTTCAGCGGTTACTTTGTGCCCCGGTATCTGCCCACCTTCCCCAGGTTTAGACCCCTGCGCCATCTTAATTTCCAATTCTCTCGCCGAAATTAGGTATGTCGGTGTGACACCGAAACGTCCGGAGGCTACCTGTTTGATAGCACTCGAAGCGAGGTCGCCATTAGGCTGTGGCTTGAAGCGTGTAGGGCTTTCACCGCCTTCCCCACTTCCAGATTTTGCCCCGAGGCGGTTCATTGCGATTGCCAAGGTCTCGTGGGTTTCACGGCTCAACGCTCCGAAAGACATACTACCCGTTGTAAAACGACGCACGATATCCTCCGCGGGTTCTACCTCTTCAATCGGGATAGGCGTGCTCGGCTTGAATGCAAGCAGATCACGCAAACTGGAGGGCTCACCGGTCTCAACAGCGTCAACATATTTCTCATAATCCTCCGACTTACCAGCCTTGACAAACTTATGGAGCGATTTAAACACCGTTGGATTGAACGCATGGAATTCACCATTTCTACGGAACCGAAAATAGCCTGCCTCTTCAAGCGATGCGCTGTCTTTGCTTCCTGAAAACGCTTTTGTGTGGAAATGGAGCGTCTCCGCAGCGATTTCAGTAAACCCGATACCACTCAAGCGTGATGTGGTGCCTGTAAAGCACTTATCAATAACCGTGGCATTGATGCCAAGTGCCTCGAAAATCTGTGCACCGCGGTAACTGGAAACCGTCGAAATCCCCATTTTCGCCATAATCTTCAAAATCCCTTTTTCGACAGTTGACTTATAGGTTTCAACGGCTTTCGTTGCGGTGAGTCCTGCGAGTTCGTCATCCTCAGCGAGCTGAATGATCGTTGAAAACGCGAGATAAGGGTTGACTGCCGCTGCGCCATAACCGATGAGAACAGCAAAATGGTGTTCTTCCCTTGCATCTCCGGTTTCAGCGATAAGACTGACCTGCATCCGCTTTCTCTCTCGAATCAGATGGTGATGAACAGCCCCAACAGCAAGTGCCATCGGAATCGGTGCGGAACCAGGGTTAACATCTTTATCGCTCAACACGAGAAGTGTTGTTCCGGCATCAACTGCCTCGGAGGTACGTTGGCATAACGTTTCCAACGCGGTTTCCAACCCTTGTTCACCAGAAGATACTGGAAAACAGACAGAAAGCGTCTCTATCTGAAAATCGGATATATCCAACTCCCGCAATGCTTGTAAATCTGCATTTGTCAGGATGGGTGAAGGTAACCGGACAAGTCGAGCGTGTGCGTCAGTTTCCGTGAGTAGATTATGTCGTCGCCCGAGGTAAGTTGTGAGCGACATCACCAAGCGTTCCCGGATCGAATCAATAGGGGGGTTGGTTACCTGCGCGAAACGTTGTTTGAAGTAACTGTAGAGCGAGCGGGGGTGCCGAGAAATTACAGCAGGTGGTGTATCATCGCCCATCGAACCAACGGCTTCCTTCGCTTCTGTTACCATAGGTTTGATAAATCGCTCCACATCCTCGGTCATATAGCCGAAGGCTTTCTGGTACATGGGGAGCTGCTCAGAAACAATCTCCGTCGTAGCAGAAGCACCCTCTTTTTCAGTAGGAAGCGTTACGATGCCTTTCTGCACCCACTCCGCATAAGGTTTCTGCTCAGCAACCGTCCGCTTAATCTCGGAATCTTTTAGCAGTTTCCCTTGCGCTGTATCTACAGCAATCATCTGCCCAGGTCCCAAACGTCCTTTTTCGACAACACAACTGTCATCGAGTTCAATAATACCGACCTCAGACCCCATGACAACGGTTCCGTCTGCTGTAACTTTATAGCGTGCCGGTCGTAAACCGTTTCTATCCAGACTTGCGCCAACGACGACCCCATCCGTAAATGCGACTGCTGCTGGTCCGTCCCAAGGTTCACTGACGCATGAGAGGTACTCGTAACAGGCTTTGAGCACATCCGGCATATCCGGAATCTGTTCATACGCCTCCGGGATCAGGCACATCATGGCGTGTAGGATACCTCGGTCAGAATGTGTTAACAACTCCAACACGTTATCCAAACTCATCGAATCGCTGCCGTGCTGATCAATAATGGGAACAAGCTTTTGGATATGTTCGTTCCAGAGGGGCGACTGCAAGTCGGCTTCACGCGCCCGCATCCAGTTCCGATTGCCCATCAAGGTGTTGATTTCACCGTTGTGCGCGAGTGTATGGAAGGGTTGAGCGAGCCTCCATGTCGAAGAGGTGTTTGTGCTGTAGCGTTGGTGGAAAACAGCAAGTGCTGCCTCAAAATCTGAATCTTCTAAGTCCGGATAAAATTGCGAGAGCTGCGGCGCTACCAGCAACCCTTTATAGACAACTGTTCGATGCGAAAAGGAGGCGATATGGAATGCGTCAAGTCCTGTTGCCGTGATACGATGTTCTAACTCTTTGCATATCAGGTACAAGCGTCTTTCAAAAGCGTCGTCTGGTAGTTGTTCTGGCCGCCCGACCAACACCTGTTGAATTTCCGGCATCGTTTCCAAGGCCTTGGTCCCAAGGGCAGAAAGGTCCAGAGGCACCGAACGCCATCCGAGGAGCGGAACGCCGTATTGTTGTAAGGTCTTTTCGACGAGTGCGCGTCCCTGCGCTTGTGCGCTCCGGTTGTGTCGTGGCAAGAAAATCATCCCGACACCCATATCATTTATCGACGCTAAGTGGACTCCAAGTTTCCCAAGTGCTTTCTGGAATAGTTTTTCCGGGATTTGTGTTAAGATACCTGCCCCGTCACCCGTCTTTGCGTCAGCCGCCACCGCGCCCCGATGCGTCAAATTTGTTACCGCTTGCGTCGCCATCTTGATAATCTCATGGCTCCGATTCCCGAAGCGGTTCGCGATAAAACCAACGCCACAAGCATCTTTTTCATTGATATCTTTGTACATTTCTAAACTAACTCTCCATACATTCTTCTATGTTTCTTTTGCATTGGCATTGTCGAGCGAGTACCTGATGCCTCGCCGTTTCGTATTTAATTTGCAGGGCGAGATTCGCGTGCCTTAGCCATACCTCTTTTTATTAAGGATACAAACACATCGGAAAACGGACTTCGCTTTCAGGGTTGGTAGGTCTGTTGTACGGCTTAAGTCGTCGGACGCTGACTACTCGTATCCTGCCGAAAATAGCGCGCCCCAAGGCAAGAGAGAGCCTCTCGAATCAACAGCGATCCGCGATCGCATCAACAGTGATTCGCGACCGGCTTGGCGGGCTTACATGCTTCAGTTTGAACCTCATTTTTTTTGAGTCTAAACCGACTGTTAGTTTTAATATTATACCTCAATTTAAGCCGAAAGTCAAGTACATTCTCCTGAGTCTCAATAGCCGACAGCACACCCATCACGCCTCGGATCTGAACCCGCGATAAGCGTGTCAAAAGACGGGTTGACAAAAATCGCTTGCCCGCCCCCAAAAAAAGTGTTCCCCGGTATGATATAATGTCCCTTTTGTGCTAACTCGGCTTGCACATTCATCGGAATACCTGTCTCCAACATTATCCGAGAATCGTCCATCACCCGAAATCGTGGGGCATCTAATGCGTTCTGAACATCCATGTTGAAGTCTATAAGATTGCACACAAACTGCAAATGACCCTGCGTTTGCATCTGTCCGCCCATAACACCGAAGGTAACCAAGGGTACCCCATTTTGGGCAATCATGCCAGGGATAATCGTATGTAACGTCCGTTTATGCGGCGCGATACAATTGGCATGGTTCGGATCCAGTGAAAAACCTGCACCCCGATTCTGTAACATGATACCTGTATCACCAGCAGTCAAACCTGAGCCAAAACCAGCAAAAAGACTGTTAATGAAAGAGACAACATTTCGATCACTATCAACGACACAGAGATATACCGTATCACTTCCCATTGCCGGGATACCAGCACTCGGTTCTGTGTTCGCACGCTCCGGTAGGATACGTGCCCGTTGACTTTCCGTATAGTCATCAGAGAGCAGTCCGGCTACAGGTACATCTACAAATGTCGGATCCGTCACGTATTTGTAGAGATCCGCGAATCCCAATTTCATCGCCTCAATCGCGTAGTGTAGATGTTCAGAGCTGTTATGTCCCATCGCCCCGAGGTCAAATCCCTCAACGATATTGAGTGCAAGGAGTGCAGCGATGCCTTGTCCATTCGGCGGGATTTCATAGACATCATAACCGCGGTAATTCGTAGAAATCGGTTCAACCCAATCAGATTTATGGTCAGCGAAGTCTTGCCGCGTGAACAGCCCACCATTTTTATCGGAGAATTTCACGATCTTGTCAGCAATTTCGCCGTGGTAAAAGGCATCGCGTCCACCTTCCGCAATCAACTGTAACGTCCGTGCGAAGTTAGGCTGACGAAACATTTCACCCGGTGTCGGTGCTTTGCCGTTTGTGAGATAAGTCTTTGCGGTATCGGGATGCTGTGCCAACATCGCCGTGCTGTCTTGCCATGCAAGACTAATCTGTGGACTAACCGGAAATCCGTTCTCAGCGTAATCAATAGCAGGTTGAAGCACCTCTCCCAATGACATCGTTCCACATGCCTCAAGGAGGGTTGCCCATCCATCAATCGTGCCAGGCACTGTAACCGGATACATACTCCCAAAAGCGGGAATACTGGTTAACCCTTGCTTGGTAAAGAATTCCAGTTGTGCGGCGTAAGGTGCCCGACCGCTCGCATTTAAGCCGCGAATCGTGCCATCCCTCGGTTGATAAACCAGCATGAAAGCATCGCCACCGATACCCGTTGACATCGGCTCGACGACGTTGAGGATCGCGGCAGTCGCGACCGCTGCATCAATAGCATTTCCACCGTCTTTTAGAATCTGTAATCCACCCTGCGCGGCAAGTGGCTGACTCGTTGCAACTGCGCCATGTTGGCAGATGACAGCAGAACGTCCATGTCCAAATTGGTTTGGGGCGTACCCATCAAACATCTTCTTTCTCCTACTTACAGACTGCTACCACTATAGCACGCCTCGCCTTTTTTGTCAAATTTAGCATTGATGCAGAGTGTGTAAAATTTTGACGCGCGATTATGAAAAGTGCCACCTTGTAGCATAGACTGTTAGTCTGTGCATAGTATCACTCAAGCTGCAAAATCCGTGTCATTCCCAAAAGCCTGTTATTCAAACAACAACCAACAAAATATTTACACCCATGGATGCATCACTGATTTTTATTTGAAAATTAGAGAAAGGTCAGATATAATAGACTAAGAGTAGTCCCCATTTATTCTGGATGATATTGCTAAAAGATAGGTGTTCACATCTCGTGTAATAATGATAGGTAGATGACGAATTAGAGGATACAACATGGCAAAACAGATTGCACTTTTCAACCACAAAGGCGGCGTGGGCAAGACAACAACGACTTTCAACCTCGGTTGGATGTTGGCAAACAAGGGAAAGAAAGTGATAATCGTTGATTGTGACCCGCAGTGCAACCTTACCGGAATGGTGCTTGGCTTCAAGGATGCCGAGGATTTTGCTTCAATGTATGCCTCAGATGCCGTAACGAATATCCGAGATGGACTTGCTCCTGCTTTTGAATCGCGTCCTGCACTTATTGAGGCTGTGGATTGTGCACCTATTAAAGGGCAACCCAATATGCACCTGTTACCAGGGCATATCGGTCTTGCTGAATACGAGGTTACTTTGGGAATTGCCCAAGAACTGTCCGGCTCACTCGTAACGCTTCAGAATCTGCCTGGGTCTTTATATTACCTTTTTTCCAAAACTGCTGACAAATATAATGCTGATTTTATCTTGGTAGATATGAGCCCAAGTTTGGGGCCTATTAATCAAAATTTGTTAATGACGAGCGACTACTTTATCGTTCCGATGTTCCCAGACTACTTCTCAGCAATGGCAACGGAGAGTCTTGCTTCAATTCTACCGAAATGGGCAGCGTGGGCACAGCAGGGAAAAAAGCTGCCCATCCTACAACAAGCGATTTATCCTTTCCCCGATAAGCATCCCAAATTCCTCGGAACCATAATTCAGAATTTCCGAGTTAAAAAGGGAATCCCCGCCGCTGCCTTCCAACGGTGGATCGAAGAGATAAAAATGGGGGTTCAGACAAGACTCATACCAGCGTTCAGTGAACACGATATGCTACTTCCCGATGAATTGTATCGAAAAGCAAGTGAAATTGGATCGGATCCAACTCAACTTAGTCTTTTTTTCTACGATATAGCCAGTCAACCACTTCTCCAACTATCAGATTTTAATACGTTGATAGCCCTTTCACAAGAGCATAAAGCCCCAGTTTTTGATTTGAGCGACGAGCAGCTTGAAAAAGAGGGAATTGTGCTTGAAAAAATGAAGAAATCTATGATTAAATTTCGAAATTTATTTTCTGATGGAGCAGACCGAATAATCACACTTACTGAGAATGCTGAGCCCTATTGAACAATTTCGCGAAAACATGACACGTGTGAAAACTCTCGGTGGATTGCATCAAGCATTTGATCAACAGACCACCCCCGCTGTAGATTTGAGCGATCTTCTACGCGCGCAGATTGTCATGATTGCCAGTGCCCTTGACCACTACATTCACGAAATCACGCGAGTCGGAATGTTAGAAGTCTATGATGGGGTACGTCCGCAGACGAATGCTTTCTTGCGTTTCCAAGTGACTATGAACGCAACGATGACCGGGATTTCTAAACCGAGTGAGAATGATTGGTTTGATCGAGAAATCCGAGACAAACATGGACATCAAGCTTTCCAACATCCGGATAACATAGCCAACGCAGTACGGCTTTTCTCATCTTGTGAATTGTGGAGATCCGTTGCTTCGGAACTCAACCTAACCGATCAAGACATAAAAAATCGAATCCGTGCCATCGTTAACCGTCGAAATCAAATTGTTCATGAAGCGGATTTAGACCCAAGTTATCCAGGAACTGGGAACCGCTGGCCTATCTCGCCTTCGGACGTGACAAGTGCCTCAGATTTCATTCAGAACGTTTGCGAAGCAATTCACACCGTCGTCAATTAAGATAAACCGCTGTTTGATGCCATAGTATTTGCCGTGCATGGAGGTAATTAGAATGGCAGGACAAAGAATTGTCAAATACCCCCCCAAACGGGGACAGATCCCAAGATCAAAAATCAAGCGAGCAGTAAGAGAGGTTCTTGAGGCGAGAGGGGTCCCTATAGAGCCTAAACGTGACACCTATAAATATCATCTAAAGCGCGGTAATGAAGTTATCCGTAGCGGAATCACGAACGACTTAGACCGCCGTGAAAAGGAACACCAGCGGAACTACGGTAAAGATGTCCATGTTCAGCAGGTTGGAAACCGGACAACGCGAGAAGGTGCAAGGGAATGGGAAAAGAAGCAACGGCGTGGTACGTCTTAGTTTTTGAATCTTTTCGTTCCTTTTTATAAAAAGAAAGGGTTTCGACCTATTCCCAGTCCGAAACCCTCATAACAAAAATTCCTGCCTTCAGAGTTCCTCGCTCTAATAGAATTGTTGCCATGTTATCCTCGTTTTAGAATTTGAATGTTAAATTGTTGGGTTCACTCGCTGTTCAACCCAACCTACAGATTTATACCTCCATGCCTGCATCGCGATATGTCTGTTTAATCAGTTCAATTTCTGCATCCGTTAATCCATACAACCGATACACTAATTCGTCTATCTCCCGCTCAATGTCACGGACACCATCGCTTTGTAGGTCCGCCAATATCTGTTCCACGAGACGTGACAACGCTGCCTTCTGTGCAGCAGTCCTATCTGCTATTGGAACCTTCTCCATGTATTGAGCGAAAAACTGCAATCTACCACCCTCCCATGGATCATTGAGGTTATAAAACTTGTGTCGCGCATACCAATCAAAGAGTCGACTATTCAGTATAGCAAGCAAGGAGAGATCACGAGTAGGTATGAAGTACACGTTGTTTAACCCAAATGTCCCTGCTTTATCGTAGCAACCGTAGAGGGACTTTGCCGTTTGTGGATAGATAACTTTCGGTTTTTTAAATTCGGCATAATAGACACACGAACGAAGTTCCCAATAAAATCTTCCCCGATCGTCGCGGGCAATCAACCGTTCCCGATAATTGCTCAGATGTTGATAGATTGCTGGATAGGTTTCAGCAAAAATCCGTTCTGCTTCTAAATCGTTTCTCACATCTGACCAGGGCCACTCTCTATTTACACTGCTCGCTATTGCTATCAGATATTCTTTCACTGACTCGGTTTTCCATCTTCTAAGCTCCCTACCTCTCAGCACGGGTTTTATGAGTTCACTACTGTTAATATCTTCAGCAATTAACTGCTGACCTATAGATTCATCAATGACAAATGCAGCATTACATCCAGTTTTCACCCCCATATAGAAACCCATATCCACATATTCTCCCAACGGCATTCCGATGTCTTTTAGTTTTCTGAGCAATTTCAGTGTCTCCGGTGATGTCAATGCCCATCCATCAGGTGATAAATCCCGGGTATTCATGGAAAAAGCACGCTCTTGAAACGCATCAGAGAGACGAGAAACATCCGCCTCGTCACGAAAAATAGCGGCGAAAAATGCCTCTCCACTCGGTGTAGTGTTTTCAACAAGGACAATACAAGTGTTTACACTCGCGCCAAAAACTGGAACATTTCCGAAATCAAGCAGTCTATGTAAGCACACTTCACTACTAAAAAACAATCGGAGTCTTGCCCCGTAGGCTACCCTCAGAAAATTATTAGAGGAGATATAAGTGAGAACTCCACCAACACGAAGCAGCTCCGTTCCACGCTTGTAGAAGTAGACGTAGAGATCTGCAGTGCCTGTATAAACTTCCGAGAACAATCGTTTTAAAGTCGGTTTAATTAGTCTGATAAGTTCCTGTCGTACATAAGGCGGGTTGCCTATGACAATATCAAATCCGCCCTCTTGAAACACTTCTGGAAACCCAACCTGCCAGACAAATTCATCATCACTTGCTTGCCATTCCTGAAGGTTTTCTTTGAGTTCAGCGATCTCCTCTCGGAGTCTCTGTTTCTCTGGATCGGTGTGGGTGACCAGAAATTCTGCTTGATGTTCCTGAATCTGATCAATCAAATGGCTTGCGAGGCTGATCTGTTCGGGTGTGGGCCCCGTCAAACTATCACCTATTGCGACTTTATAATCGAGGTTGGGCAGCGGTTCTGGAACATCACCTCCATAATCAACTGCAAGGCTGAGCCACAAACGGAGCATAGCGATATTGACAGCAAATTCATCTTTGTCCACGCCGTAGAGGCTTTGCTGAATAATGTTGAGTTTACGTTGATAAATTATCGGAGAATCAATCTGATTGCTTTGAAAAAGCGCGTCTCGCAAGCGGAGCAATTCGCCCATCATGCCGAGTAGATAGGCACCGCTTCCGCATGCTGGGTCGCAGATACGGAGCGTTTGTAGCACTTTTAGCACTTTTTCTGGGTCGCGTATTGCTTCTGCATCGCCATCATCAACGAATGCCTTGAGAGTTTCCGGTGTCTCATCGGTTTTATTCTGAAGGCAGATTTTCAGACTCTCGCGGCACATGAAGGAGACCACTGGACGCGGTGTGTAGTAGCTGCCGGTGTTGTGCCTACCGGTGACGAGTTCCTCAAATACCCTTCCGAGCATCTCTGGATCCACTGCTACCTCAATATCAAGGGGTGTGGATTCGGTTACTGTGAAATTGTACCGCTCAAAAAGCTTCAGGATTTCGGCAAATTTGTCGTTTGGGATATGGACAGCGTTGCGACTATCATATTCCTGCATCTCAAAGAGTCCACCGTTGAGAAATGGCACTTCTCCCCGACGTTCAATAATCTCAGGTAATTCCTCAAGTAAATTAACCGTATTACCAAGACCACGAAAGAAAGCCCAAAAGAGTCGGTCGTTTAGAAAGTTTTCGTCTGTTTGTGCCTCTGTTGCATCAAAGAGGGAACGGAGGTAATCGCGATTACCGTTGTAGGTAAGCCACCCTTTCTTTTCAATGAAACGGAGGAACATCAGCCGGTTAAAGAGGCGTTGTGTATAGAGTCGGCGTGTTTCTGTTTCATCTTCTGGAATACCTTCGACAGCGGTTTCCACCTGTGAAAAGACACGCTGATAGTCGGCGAAGAATTTATCGGTGACTGCTTCTACGTCAAATGCTTCTTGCCATGCTTTTAACCATGCCTCGTCATCTGGAAACCCGTCGCTTGGAAAAGCGAGTGCGGGAAGGTTATATTCACAGAGTGTGCGGATGTGGGTATCTCCCTGTTCCCAAGAGAATATGGAAAGCACAGCACGCCGCCAGTTTTCGTTGGACGCGAAGTGTGCAAAAGCGAAACGTTGAAAGTCGGTTGTGGTACAGATAAAGAGAAGATGGTCGTGTTCCCAAGTAGGGAGACTTGAATTTCGGTCGCGTCTTTCAACAAGTCCGCGGAGCACACGGCGCAGTGCGGTTCGATAGATGTCCTCGCTGTTGAATTGAAGGAAAAAGATACCCCACGGCTGCGTATCCTCAAAAATTCCAAGTGTGGGTTGACTGGGAGGGAATGGCGGTAATTGCCAGTAGTCCGCGATCCGATCTTGGGTCAGTTCATCAAGATCAAGGTCTTCAGCAGTTAAAGGATAGGCTACGTCTTCAAATTCAACGTCTTCGGGGATGTGCCAACCGAGTTTCTCGCGTAAGAAATCTAAAAGCGTGTCAAAGTTACGGATGTTGTGAATATCGTTTGGTGTTATGTTGGACATTCGGTTGTTTCCAAATCAGGTGGCATGTGATTCAGAGACTGGCTCTGTGCTTGTCTCTAACGGAGCGTTTGATGTTGTTAATTGTTCGCTTGCGAACTCACTGCTGTCATTCTCTGTTGTTAGTGGTTCAATTGAGAGCTGCCATCCGAGTGCCTTGAGAACGGCACTCAGGGTTCCAAGATGCAGTGGATCTCCGCTGTATAGAAATTCTGAGAGAGCTTTCGGGGTGATACCAGCTTGCTTGGCAATTTTGGAAGTCCCGCCTTGGGCTTCTACAACATTCCGGATCCCCTTTAGAAAAAAGGGTGTGTCTCCATCAACAAGATATTCTTCCAATGAAACTTGGAGGTAACTCATCGCTTTTTCGCGATTGGCGAGTTTTTCAATTAGGAATTCGTGCCATGTTGTTAGTTTTTCCATTATAGTGTCTCCTTGTATTGTAACCAATAGTCCTTCGCACGCGCAATATCCCTTGTTTGTGACGACTTTGTGCCTCCACAGAGAAGAAGCACGATTGTGTTATCTACTTCACCAAAATAAATACGATAGCCGGGGCCAAAATGAAAACGTAATTCAAAAACGCCTGCACCAACTGATCTATAATCGCCCCAGTTACCATCTGCCATCTGATCCAGTCTTTTATCAATTCTACTTTGCAGATTTAGATCTCGAAGTGTATCATACCATTCAGCAAAAGGCTCTTTTCCATTCGGGGTGCGGTAGAATTGCAGTGCTCGCGGCTGTGTATGACGCATTGATGATATCTCGTTCTTATCCAAGCGATGTATTTCCAAAGTATATCACAAACTCAACAGAAAGTCAAGGTTTTCGGTATCAAGAGACCTCCATCCATGCGATGAGTTTAGGTTTAGCCCCCATAGGTGCTTGTATCTGCATGAGATACTTGTTTATGTGACGTTCAATTTTTTTGCGTGCATCCACAAGGCCACCCGGGCCGTTTTCTGTCCAGCGCGTGGTATTCTCGCCACACCGGATTTCGGACCAGATCTCCTCAACATTATCAAGGACCTCATCAATTTCAGTGTCATAGAAGTACCATTTAATTTCACCGTTTGGCATCTCATAACAACAGAAGAGTCCAACGGAGCCAAAACGATCAAGCGGAATGGGTGCGCCATCGCGATTGAGAAAAGGCGGTGGCTCGTCATCTACACCTTTACCGGAAAAGAGGCGCATTGGAAGATCGGGCAGTTGCTGCCATAACTGAGGGTTTGATTCAGAAATGCGCTGACGTTCAAGGTTCATCAATTCCTCAATGCTCTCCCTACCTTCATAACGCTCGTTGAAAAGGCGGAGCGTTTCATCGTCATCATCAGGTGAAACGAACCTTCCTTCAATACCGAGGGTCCGACTGATACGGAGGATTTTACCATCAACGCGTTTTCGGAGTTTGAGGATGTCATCAAGTTCCGCGGGGGGCAGGAAATTCCAAACGTGAACGGTGGGTTCTGTCCGGTTGAGTTGCTCCTCAATTGCTGGGTCAAGCCGTCGGTCTAATCTACCGATGCGCTGCATGAGTCGGACAGGATTCCAGTGTAAGTCGTAATTAACAATGATAGACGCATCTTGCAGGTTGAGACCTTCAGCGAGGACATCTGTTGTGATGAGCGTTTGAACCGGTACAACACTTTCAGGAGATCTTCCGTTGTAGCACGGCGAAAATCGCTCAATAATCTCTTCACGGTTTACTTTACGTCGGCTATCAATCTGTTCTATATGCCTGAAACCAGCGTGATGCAGTTGGGTGTAAAGATACCGAGCGGTGTCGCAGAATTCTGTAAAGATGAGAATCTTTTCATTCGGATGCTTCTTTAAAAGTTTTAGCAGCTGCTGGAGTTTGTCATCTTGCTGTGTATCGGGTTCGTTAGCCAACTCATCAGCATAGAAGAGCCTATAGATCCGACTGAGGAGTGCTGTTAAAAAGTTCATATCGTCCACAACATCGTCAAATAACATGTCCACATCATGGTCGTCCAGAATGAAATCGTCTTCGGTTTCTACTGAAGCGAGGTCGTCCTCTTCTTCGGCAAAATTGGCAGCAACAGATTGTTGCAGATTTTCTGGGGTATTTTGTGAAAGAATTCCATCCTCTTGAAGTCGATCTAAGATGTGTTCCTGCACGACGCGCCACCATCTCCGATTTGTACCTTCCCACATTCCAAAGCGTTCAGGGGCATGCTTTTTGAGCCACTCCGCCATCTTGAGGAGCAAATTTTCAACAGTCGCCTCAAATGCCCGCCATGAGCTTTCCAAACGTTTGAGGACAAGCGTACGGATGAGACCAACGATTTGTTTTTGGCGTTGCTGTATCCGTTCTTCTGGGTTTTTGTGATATTTGACAGTATTATAGATAGCCAAATTGAGAAATGGATTATGTCGATCAAAAGCCCTTTGCAGCTCGTCGTAGAGCGTTCGATAGACTCGACGCAGCGAATATTCGACCGTGGGTTCAACAACGCGTTCAGGAAAGAGTATATGCGTTCCAGCTGCCATCTCGGCATCCTTTATATATTTGCGACTCCGTTGAATCAATACCTGTTTTAGTAGCGGATCTTGGCGTAAAAAGTCGTCTTCTTCAACCTGTTCAGCAACTTCGGTGTCTTCATTCTCAAACTGTTTTTCAATGTTACGGAAATGTCTACGGAAATCATGCACGCCGATTTTAGCGAAGTGTGTCCTTTGGTTCTGTCCAAAATAGTTAATCAGATGGTAAATATCATCCAAGCTGTTATTGATTGGCGTGGCGGTGAGGAGATAGAGTTTTTTGTTCTGAGCGAGTTCCATTAAGAGTCGACCACGGTTGGAGTTCGGATTCCGAAAATGGTGAGCCTCGTCAATAATAATAACATCCTTGTGTGCCTGGAAGTACTCAAGATCATCATCGCTGATTCCACCTTGACGACCGAGATCGGTATGCAGCTTGATATCATAGTGTTCGCGGAGCAGACGACCATATTTCGATCGGAGCTGACGGTTCACTTGGCTGTTCCAAACACTCTCGGCAATGGATTTCGGGGTGATAAGCAGGACGCGTTTGTTATCCCTTAGATAACGCTCAAGTAACATCAAACCGATGTAGGTTTTACCACTACCGACACCATCGCAGATCAGCGCGCCATTCCATGTATCTGCAATCTGAAGTGCGGCGTGGTACCCATCTTTTTGGTACTGCGAAAGCATTCGGTAAATCACCGATTCCTTTTCTTCCCACTCATCGGCAGGTTTTTCGCGTCCCCTAAAGTAGGCGTGGAGTGCTTTGGCATAAACTGTAAACGGTGAATATTCTCTAAGATGCCGTTCAATTGTGCGAAGCAGTTCCGCTTTAACCTCAGAGGCTTCCTCCCAGCGCGCATCGTACCAAGTACTGAGTTTTTCAATATGCGTAGCGTCAGTAATGAAGGAATTTAACTCAACGTTTTGGGTGAGGCCTGGGCGGGTGAAGTTGGAGCTGCCGACAGTGGCGAAGTCAACAGGGCTTGAATTTTGGGCGTGCATCAAGTTGAGTTTCGCATGAAACTTGGCTTTGTCATAAACGCGTACTGTAATTTTCCCGCGGCGGATTGCGTCTCGGACAGCGGCAAGCCCCCGGAGGGTGTCGTCCTGTTCTTTTTCGGATTCAATATTGGCATCGGTGACATCTTGCAGTGCCTTGATGAGATGATCTTTTGTGCGCTTTGTGGTTTCGTCGCCCATCAGGAGACGGATGCCATCAAGGTGCTGCCATGTCTTTCCGAGCGATAGAAATGCCCCGATTTCAAACGTTCCGGTCGCTATATCTAAATTGACACTTTTCACAAGAAGGCTTTCAAGGACTTTTTGGAGGGTGTTGCCTTCTATATTGTCAATGAGTGTCGGAATCTGCATATCAATCTAAACTTTTCTTTCTATAGAGTTTATTTGAGTATATCGTACAGAAGATAATTTTTCAATTTTTTTATAATATTTGGGGTGTGTAAAAACAGTACTTGAACGTCAAAACTCATAAGGGTTTATAGACAGTCTAAGTTATCAAGTCCGCCCTATTGCGTGCAGTTGAGCCTAAAGCATGCCCTATTTTGGGCAGTGTCTTCTCTACGTTTTTTAGAAACTCCGTCAGTATAGTATTGTTCAGATTGGCACGGAACTTGCCACATTTAAATAACGTGAGTACAATGCCAGTGTGGAGATTAGTTGCCTCCACCACAAAAGTTAGAATTGGCAAGTTATATTATACAGCAAGTTGAATTATACAGCAAGTCCCATTAAAAGCAGTTTTTAATCTTTTTCGTAATAAAAATGTAAAAATTATGTAAAAATTATGCAAAAATTTGACATTTACTATTAACTTTTTCAGTTTCATTCTTATAATTAATACAATGGATATTTCATGTATTATTATGCAAAATCTGATGTCCCGTCTATGAGGGAAACCGAAGGTATATTTTGCGGTTGACGGGCTCCGAAAAAAGTAATAAAGGAGAAACCCATGAAAACGATGATACGCCTGAAAGATGGTATTCCGATTTTGGAACCCCACGGTAAAATTGTCGGTCCTGCGGTATCGGAATTGCGAGAGAGACTCGCGTTAGAGTTATTAGATGCTTCCGATAGGCCCTGCTTTCTGATCAATTTCGAGCATGTTCAGAAAATAGATAGTTCTGCGCTCGGCATGTTGGTAAATGTACATGTCATCGCTGCACAGATGAAAAGTCGTATCGGTATTATCAATGTTGGGCGACACATTAAGAACTTACTCGTCCTGAGTCGGCTCGTGAGTATTTTTGAACATTTTGAGAGCGAGGATGATGCGGTTTCGGCATTCACGAGCGACTGAGGACAGGAAACCGTTTAAATCGATAGTCCGCCGCCCCATTTAGCAACACAATGCTCGACGGTGTCGGTAAAGCCGCGAGCATTGGAAATGCATGGGTGTGGCGGACAACAACAGGAAATCTGGCTTGAATGATGCTCCATTGTATCAGACAGGTTGGCGAGGGGTCTTTACATTAGTTTTATGTTGACCCATTTCAAAAGGAGCCATCACAATGAAAAGCGGAATCTATTTTATCACATTTGCGATAATCATCGGCATTCTCTCACTCAATACGGCACAGGCATCCATTGTAACAGATGGGCTTGTCAGCTATTGGAACTTTGATAGAGGATACATTATTAATAAAACAGTAAAAGATATATGGGGTGACAACAACGGCACAATCATCGGAAATCCCAGAGTTGTCCCGGGTCAGGTAGGGGAAGCACTTAAGTTCGATGGTGCTGGCGATTTTGTAAACCTAACCACACTCGGAGATTTTGGCAGACAGTTTGGCACGTCTTCGTTTGAAACATGGATCAAAACTACTAACAAGAAGGATTGGATGACACTCATTAACACACATGGCGCGAAATGTCCCAATTGGGGAATAGAACTCAATGGCTTTAATAGAAGACATGGATTTAGGATTATGGAAGGAATGCTTTATTACTACATTGGTATTGGAGGACCAGGAGGATGTGGCGGTGCTGGTAGCGGAAGCAGTGTGGGTATTTTTGATGGCGAATGGCACCACATTGTTTATACAAATGACTATGGCGGCGGAAGCGGTAAAAGAATTATCTATATAGACGGTGCAGCCCGTTCTCAGAGCAACCATTCATTTAGTGGTAACAGAGCATTTTCGCCATTTACAGCACCTGTAACCCTTGGCGCAAGAAAGTTTCCTGGAAAATCAACAGGTCACTTCATAGGTATGATTGATGAAGTCCGTTTTTATGATCGGCCTCTCACGGCAGATGAAGTCCTCCAGAATTTTCAATCAATCGAACCTTATAATGTCGCGCCTAAAGGAAGATTGTCAACCGTCTGGGCGACATTGAAGACAAAATGATAGCGTCACTTACATTCAATGTGAACTTGTGAATGTGTGTCTCATGGAGGCACAGGAGACCAACGGTTTCCTATGCTACAGGTGTAAACATATTTTCGGATTTTACTATAATTTTTAAGTCTCGTGTTGCTTTTCCCTGAAAAAAAATTGTATAATACATGTGAGTTTGAAAAAAAATTAAAGCTCCCGTAGGTGTATTTTATTCTCCAACCGACACTTAATTATCAAACTTCCTGAATTTTTATTAAATTTATTTGCTTTTTTTCTTAAAAATACTATACAATATCAGTTAGATACAGGTTTTACAATTTTGTATTTTAAATAATAACAAGAATTGACGAGTTATAACCCAAGTTGCGGGTTGTCCGTCTAAGCGAAACCTAACATCTCACTTTTATCAAACTCACGTATAATAAAGAATCATAAGCAGATTCTTGGTAACAGTCTAACAAATGCAAACTGTCAACGTAGCATATCGCAAGTCAAGCATCTGCTTTGATGGAGGACAAATTTATGAAATTGAGATGTCAATTGAAAGGCATAAAATGTCCACGTTATAAGCATCAAGGGGTTTTTCATCCTGACACCGAAACGGTCAAACGGCTGCTGCCGGATTTGAACCGGTGTGCTAATTGTACCGCGTATGCTACCCCGCAGTACCCTGATATTCAGGATGATTTGCTGCAAATTGCCTCCATTGTACTCATCGAAAAGGGACCTAAGTTCAATCCGACACATCAGAGTGGCGCGAGTTTTGGTGCCTTCATCCGCCCACAAATCTGTGGAACTTTGACAAACGCAAAAGAGAAAGAATTCTTACACAGCAGGCGGGAACTTCCCTGTGTTAATGAAGGGTTGGATTTGTACGGAGATGTGGATGCTGAAGCCAATCAGAATGTCGGATGGTTGTCCGAGGTACCAGACTTGAACTCTGAATTTGAGGATGAACTCGTCCGAGACATCAGTTTTCAGGAGACCTTACCGGAACTCCTACAAACGTTGACCGCGCGTGAACGCGAGGTTTTCGCTTGCCTTCGTGAGGATCAGCAGAATCACGAAATTGCTGAAGCATTGAAACTTTCTGAAGCGCGCGTTAGCCTACTGGTGAAACAGGTAACGCTAAAATTGACACGTGCGGGACAAAGGCTCGGTCTATCAGAATAACTATTTTTGGAGACACTATCTTGAAAATTAACACGCTTCAAATGTAGCGGCGATTGTGGATACCGGTAATGATACTGGACTGCAATCGCCTTTTTATTTTTTTCTCGACTTGAAACTGAACATTTTGAATTTGACAGTCCTCTCGCTGTGTGATAAAATTCAATTCATCTCATAAAACAGGAGCGGTTATGTCTACGTATGATGTCGGAATTATCGGTGGAGGCCCCGGTGGATACGTCGCTGCTATTAAAGCGGCACAACTCGGTGGTAGCGTCTGCCTCATAGAGAAAGGTGAGTGGGGCGGTACCTGTCTGAATCGAGGATGTATCCCGACGAAAACCCTTTTTGCTGTTGCTAACCTCGCTACCCAAGTTCAGGAAGCACCTGACTTCGGTGTGCATATCAACGGTGAAGCAACAATCGACTATCCACAGGTATTGGCGCACAAAAATGCAGTCATCGGGCAGCTAACAGGCGGCATTGCACAACTGCTAAAGGCAAACAAGGTTAACACCCTCAACGGCACAGCAGCACTTACCGATAGAAACACCATTAGCGTCAATAAACCTGACGGCACAACCGAGCAGCTGCGTGCGAAAAATGTCATCATCGCCACAGGTTCCGAGCCTGCGGAGCCATCTGTCTTTGAAATTGATGAGAACCAAGTCTTGACGACAACAGGCATTCTCAACCTCACAGAACTCCCTGAAAGCCTACTGATTGTTGGGGGTGGTGTATCAGGATGTGAGTTTGCCGCAATCTTTAACGCACTCGGTTGCAAAGTGACTGTGTTGGAACTCCTTCCGACTATTTTGGCGACTGAGGATGTCCAAGTTATCCGACACATCCAACTTTTCATGAAGCGAAAAGGCATCACCATCCACACCGGTGCTGAACTTACCCACGTCAAAAAATCGGATGAAAGCGTCACAGCAGTCCTCGCATCTGGTGAAGAGATCACAGCAAAAAAGATGCTCGTCTCAATTGGGAGACGTTATAATACTGAGGGTATAGGATTAGAAAAGGTTGGTGTTCGCACAGAAGACGGAAAAATCATCGTGGATACACGGCTGCAGACGAACATTCCAGGTATTTATGCCGTTGGAGATGTCGCAAGTCGGTATCTGTTAGCACACGTCGCATCCGCCGAAGGAAAGATTGCGGCACAAAACTGTCTCGGCAACCCTGTTGAGATGGATTACCAAGTGATCCCGTGGTGTGTTTTCACCTTGCCCGAAATTGGACACGTGGGTATGACAGAGAAAGAGGCAACCGATGAAGGTTACGAGGTGAAGATAGGACGATTCCCTTATGCTGCAAACGGAAAGGCGTTGGGACTACGCGAGACGGATGGATTCGTTAAGACTGTTTCTGATGCCGATAGCGGGGATATTCTTGGCGTTCATATCGTCGGCGCACAGGCTTCGACACTTATTCATGAAGCCGCTGTCGCGGTCCGTTTGGGGGCATCTGCCGCGGATATAGCACACACTGTTCACGCCCACCCGACCCTTTCAGAGATGATAATGGAATCCGCTGAAGCGGCATACGACAGAGCGATTCACAGTCTACACTAAAAACGGGCAGCTTCTTGAAGTTCTTGATACCGCGATGAAATCTCGGCAAGTGCTACACGTTTTTGTCGATTGACACTAAAATCTTCAATGTTAAAAGAGGCGACAACCGCCCCATATACCATAGCACTCCGTATCGCTGCCTCCGATGTCTCTCCAACAGAAGCGAGGTATCCCATCATCCCACCGGCAAAACTATCGCCTGCACCTGTCGGGTCGGTTACTTGCGTGAGCGGATATGCGGGCGCGTTGAAGTAGGCCGATTCCGTGACACTGATTGCACCGTGCTCGCCCTTCTTGACGATAACCCGTTCTGGACCATAGCGTAAAATTGCTTCCGCAGCGCGCACCAAGTTAGCATCCCCCGTCAAGAGTCGCGCTTCACTATCGTTCAAGATGAGGACATCCACACGTGCTAAGAGTGCCTCTAACGCTTCTCGCTGTTCATGAATCCAAAAATCCATCGTATCACAGACAATAAGTTTCGGATTTGTCGCTTGTTCAATGATACTCAACTGTAACACAGGGGAGTTATTCGCTAAGAAAAGATAAGGGGTATCTTTGTAAGCCTGGGGCAAAATGGGCTGAAAATCCTCAATAACATTCAATTCTGTGAAGAGGGTATCGCGTACGTTAAAGTCTTCAGCATAACGACCGCCCCATCGAAACGATTTGCCGTCCTCGACCCGCTCTAATCCCTGGAGATCAACGCCGCGCGTTTGGAGGAAATCTGTGTAGGCATGCGGAAAATCAGCACCGACGACCCCGACAAGTTGAACAGTGTCCCCAAAAAAACTCGCGGCGACAGCAGCATA
>CAZQIP010000309.1:0-12095 GCA_964593655.1 uncultured bacterium
TTGGGCGTGTTATCTCTGTGAGCCTGCGGACGGTGGAGATTGTTAACGACTTACCGCCACTGTAGTATCTCGGAACTCTTAATACCCAATCGGGATATCTTCCTCAGACAACCAGAGACCGAATAAATGCGTAAGTCCGGGGTCGTACTTCCTGAACGCATCTCGCGTTTCAAATGCCTTACCCGCACCCACGTAATACCACATCCGGACACCGTCCGCCCAATATTCGCCCACTGGAGAGAATTCCCGCTTCCAGTTGTCCTGAGAAAAGTATTTATCTGCCCACAATCCACGTTTCATCGCCGCATTGTAGGCACGATTTAAGGATGGATCAAATTCCGGGTCCATCTTGGCGACAACAGCATGTATCGCATGCGCGAACTCGTGAACAAAGGTCTCCATATTCGGTCTCTTTCTCTTTTCAATGACAGATGCAAAGCGACCTGGGAATCCTAAATATCCTTGTGGTGTCATAGCGAGCCCGCTAAGTTTCGACGTGCTCTCATCCCACCCCACAGCTTCGGGGACGCTTTCTCCCGGCGCAACAAGAATAAATTCATAGCCTGATAATTGGCTAAGGATTTCTGGACGTTTGGAGGTGATGGTCAAAACAATCTCTTTGGCCGCGTAAAAAGCGTTATCGTTTACCTTACCGGAACCTGTGATTGTCATCTCCGCAATATCAAGATACTTGATAACTTGGATTTCATCTTTCGCTTCCGGGACATGTCGACTGCGCATTTCTGAAAATCCTCTTGCCTAATTTATTTCTTATCCGCTGCTTATGGGTTTTGATAATCGCTAAAATTATAGCACATCTTGGAACGCCGATGCCAATTCAACAATTGTTCAAACTTTAAGTATAATGACGCAAGTTGCTACTAACACATTTTTGTGTTTTTGATTGAGTATTTCCGCGTATTTCAATAACGTTTTTCACGTATTTTCTTCACTCCGTAGGAGTGGTATGTCTATAGAAAACGTTGTAGCCCAGCAACCGCACCCCGTATGAAGATTAAGAATTTAATCGGGTAATTTTTCCCGATGCCCGGTGCGGTTAGGAAACCGCACCATAAGTGTCAATTTAAGAAAAAATAACCGTTGTAGTCCCCAGGCCGGTAGGTTCGGTTTCCCAACCGAACCGGCTCCTACGCGGAAATATGGTGCGGTTAGGAAACCGCACCATAGGTGTCAATTTAAGAAAAAATAACCGTCGCGACCCCCAGCCCGGTAGGTTCGGTTTCCTAACCGAACCGGCTCCTATGCGGAAACCTTGAAGTCTTCAAAAACCTCTTTAGTCCCGTAGGGACGGAATGTTTATAGCAGCATATAGCCAAAAAACTCAGCCCCGTAGGGGCGGCATGTTTATATCCGCGGTTGCTAAAATGGCCCGAAAAATCCCTAAATTGACACCTATGGTGCGGTTAGGAAACCGCACCTACCGGACCTAGGAGAACACAGAATTACCCAAATATTTTATTAAACTTCATTAGGGGTGCTATGTCTATAAATAGATGGAAACTGATGTGAGACACAGCAAATGCTGGAGGCACACAAGAACTTATCGCGAATACCTGTGCGCACCTCTATGGACCTATCGTATTTTGCGTAAAAGGGAGACAGGTGCTTTTATTCTCACTGCGAAGCAATACCACCCCTACGGGGTACAGCTTTTTGAATATCGGATGTTCTATAGACATACCACCCCTACAGGGTAAGGAAAGGGTTTTTATAGTTTCCAGTCAACAACATGCTGGATTTGAGAGGTATTTGGAAAACACATCTGCCTTCTGAGTTCCGTTCAACCCAACCTACGGTCCTACGTTATACCATTTCTAAAAGTTTATATTGCATTAACTGTACCATCCACCCAGGCCCGGTAGGTTCGGTTTCCTAACCGAACCGGGCATAACCCAAAAATCGTGGCACTTTTAAGAGGAATCATCAATTAGATTTGGTATTAGTTTTAGTATAATATCGCAATTTGCTTAAATTTTTGTAAAATCTTGAACCTTTTTTCATTTGATGCGTCTAAAGTAACAAAGACCCGCGTTGAACCATTAAATAGCGTTCAAACTGTCTGAAAAATAAAAAAGTAAATTGTGATCTAAAAAACATAAGGAGCAAAAAAATGACGACGCAAATTCGCCAGCAAAACGGTATTTCGATTTTAGAACCCAGTGGAAAGATTGTCGGAGCCTCAATATTAGGATTATGGGAAACACTTTCGCCACAAATAGAGACTTACGATACGCCCCGCATCCTCATCAATTTTGAGAAGGTGAATAAGATTGACAGTTTAGGGCTTGGTGCACTTCTGGACGCACGTGCCATGACCAAGCGAAAGAAGGGGCGCATTGGGGTTATCAATGTCGGAAAAAACATAAGAAACATACTCGTTATGACTCGGATCGTAACTGAGTTTGAACACTTCGACAACGAGGATGAGGCCCTTGCGGCACTGTCCGCATAGCGTCTAACACTCAGTAGAACGTCAAAAGGGACTGGTTTTACCATACCAGTCCCTTTTTTAATGCCGTGCGAAGTCACCGCACATAGTATTCGTAATTTGTACCGCAAACTGTATGAAGTCTCACTATAAAACCGAGATTACTGCAGACGCGGCTGCGTTTCGATAGTCTTTCCCTCAAGCACTATTGATGAACTATCAGCAGTGCTGCCGATCACAGCACCTCCGAAGAACTCGTTACCATCAAAGTCCTCCCGGTCAAGGGTAGAAGTCTGTATTGTGGCACTATTATCAGTAATTGACAATGAGATTGTTCCACCTTTATGGAGTCGGTGCCACATCTCTAAGAAGGGACCGTTTTTAGCTACTTCAATCAGGATGGCTGACTTTTCGCCTTTCTCATCCGGTACTGAGAGGTATAACTGGGGTTCACCGTCATCACCGAATCCAAGGAAGATGTTCTCCTCTGCCGAATCTCCATCATGGACGATGAGTTTCTGGCAAGCGATTGTGTCAAACAGAGTTATGCCTTCTCGCGGGGCTGCGTTTGTATCCGCACCGTTGAGTATATATCCGATGCTAACAAGGATTCCGCCAAATATAAAAAAAGCGAGTCTTTCAAATGTCCGTTTCATTTTAAATTTTCCTTTGGTTTATGTCCAGTTAGAGTAGGTCAAACTGAATGCCTCTAATTATGTAGGGTAAAATATAGCAGGCGTAAAGTCAAGAAATAAAAGTAAACAAATTAAACGGATTTGCGTTTTTAAGGTCAATTGCGTTATTATATATATATGGTGAACAAATATATAATACGGTTGGAATTAAATTTTGATTGACAAGAGGAGCGACAACTCAGTGTACGTTTCTATACGAAAAACCTTCATACTACTTCTATCGCTTACCGTCCTGCTTCCAGTTACCGCACTCGCGGGACCCGGACGGACCGGCGCGCAGATATTGAACCTCGGCGGCGGTGCACGGGCAAGAGCCCTCGGCGACGCATTTTCTGCGATGTCTGGCGATGTAACGACATCCCTCTGGAACCCAAGTGGGCTTGCAGATATGCCTGAAAGCAGACTCCGATCCGGCAAAAAAGCGGCACAAGCCTCAATGTTCTATACAGATTACAGCGGACCTTTCGGGGAAGCCGGTGAGGGGTTATACTATACCTTCCTTTCCGGTGCAATGCCCCTCGGTGATTTTGGAACTATCGGCGCAACGCTTCAGATGCAAGGACAGGGCACCATCCCTGTTACAACAGATTCGCCCGAAGTCCTACGCGAGGAGAGCCTCGGTACCAATTTCGCGTTAACATTCTCATACGCAGACCGGATTACGGAATCCTTATCGGCAGGCATCAACGGTAAAATCATTCGGATGGTACTCGGACGTGAGAACGGAAGTTCTTATGCCGTTGATCTCGGCATGCAATATCTCTTACCCTTTGATCTCATACCGACGACAGTCGGCGCTGCAATTCAGAATATCGGACCCGGGATATCCTTTATTGATGAAAACCAAGCCGACCCCTTACCTCGGTTTCTACGCATCGGCACATCTATGAGCCTCTATCGAGATAGGTATAACCACATCCGTCTTGTCAGTGGTGTTACAGCTTATGTTGATAAATTAGCAGAAGATGAACACGAATTGGCGGTTGACTTGGAACGACTTAATGCCGAAAGGGAGGAGAAACTGACGCAGGAACAACTGCTTTCCGATCGGGGTGTCGGTATCCGAGCATTTGAATGGCGACATCTCCAAAAGAATCTCGGTTTGGAGTACTGGCTCGGCAATATCCTCGCGCTCCGCGTCGGTTATAAGATTGAACCCGGTATCAACCTACCGAATTTGACAGATTATTTTACTGGCGGTATCGGCGTGAAGATATACCTATTCAACCTTGATTTGAGTTACGGTCCCAGTTTCGGACCAAATAATCAGCGGCTTATTGAAGTAACTGGAATGGTCATCTTTTAAGAGGGGACACCAAAAGTGAAATTTAATACCCAAATTTTGATACTTGTACTGTTATTGTGTTTATCGTCTGGTGTCTGTCTTGCTTCGGATGTCTTCAATGCACAGCCGTTCGTAGCCTTTGCGCTCGATTCCAAACTCGGCAACCGCTCGCTCGCTAACCAATCGGCTGCCACTATGGCAGCGAACCAAGCACTTCAACCCCGGAAATCCCCGAATGAAGCGTTTCTCTATTCGCTCGTGATTCCCGGCATGGGGCAACTCTACACAGGTACCAAGCGCGGCTATATCTATACCGCGGCAGAGGTCGGTTTCCTCGCAACCTTTTTTGTTCTCCGAAACTCGGCTGCAAACACTCGCGATGACTATCGGGATGTTGTCAGAGATCACGTTGTCTTTATCGGTGCTGGTTCGTTTGAAGATTGGGACCCAATCGAAGATTTTGAACACGCTACACAGTATGAAACATGGAACCACAAGTATGATTCTGAGGCAACCCGAGAGCGCACCGGCAAGTGGTATTGGGCGGACCTTAACCCAGACCTAAAAAATGAGAACCATGGTGACCTTGAGGAGAGAGGCCTCGGTTCAAAATACCGATTGGAGGCTTTCGATTTGCGCAAAAAAGCCAACGATACCTTTGAACGCGCAAAATTCTTTTTGGGATTGGCGATTTTAAACCATGTCGTGAGTGCTGTGGAAGCGCGTATCACAACCAAACGCCTCAATACCCGCTTGCAAAATCCGATCTCTCAAACACAAAACCGCACATTCGATATAGACATTCAAACTGACATATTGACAGGTGGATTTACAGGCGCGGTCGTCCTGCAGAGAACGTTTTAAAAGGAGAAACTATGCCATTAGAGATACCACAACTTTTAGATGCGCTTAACTCGGTTACCACAATTCCTATCGTCCCTTTCAAAAAAGACAAGATCGATTGGACAGGCCATGCCCAAAATATTGACTATCTGATGCGCAACAACTACCTTGACGAGGGACGGCAGCGCGTCATTGCAATCGCCGGAACAAGCCTGATTCACCACATCAGCGAAACCGAGCAGCTGCGCCTCATTGACAAGACCGGACAACAAATCGGCGACGACGGTATCCTCATATCCGGCATCGTTCCCAACCCGCTTCGCCAAGCCGGTCAACTCATTGAAGCACAGACAGAGCTCAGTAGACCCCCAGATGCCTATCTACTTATGCCGCTAACCGGAATTTCTAATCCGGAGGGTGTCTACCAACAGTACATGGCATTCGGTGAGAGATATGGTACGACTTGTGGCGCGCGTTTTCTCTACTATTTTCGTCAGAAGCGCGACCTATCCGCAGTCATCCGCCTCCTAAACGATTCACCGCATTTCATTGGTGTGAAGATCGGAACGGGTGAAGAGGATGTCGAGCCACTCGTTGAAGGTGTCGGTGAGAGTGGCATTGTGATGTGGGGTATCGGGGACAGATGTACGCGACCTGCACAGTTAGGCACAAAAGGCCACACCTCCGGCATCGCCGTCGCGTTTGCACGCGCCTCAGACGAAATTAACAACGCACAACGCCGTGGTGATTACGAGACCTCTGCACGTATTGAGGCAGATATTGCACCACTTGAGGAGATCCGTTTTATGAACGAGCGGGTCTATAACTATTCTGCTGTCGTTGAGGCGATGATCTTGAGCGGTTTTGATGATATTGCCGCGGGCACCGGTGGTCCATTTAATCCACGTGTCCCAGCAGAAATCCAAGCACAACTCCGCGGGATAACACAGGACTTAAAACGGTACCATTAGAGCTTACCATGTCTTTTGATTCTTTAGCACTCCGTATTGTTACGCAAGAACTCCGTGAAGCCCTTTTAGGCGGCACGATTCGGCACATCGAACAAGCAAATGCACACGCATTTTCATTCAGGATGAGTCGCGCTACCGAAACGTACTGGCTCACGGTATCAGCACACTCGGTGCATGCCCGCACCCATCTTATCGAAAAACCGCCACCCGGACAAAAACAGTCCTATCTGGCAGATTTCCTCACAACGCATCTCAGAGGCGGCACGATTACCGAGATTGAACAACTCGGCTGGGATCGCATCCTTAAAATAACCGTTCAACCCGTCTCCGATGAACCGATACAACCAGCCCCGAAAGCCGTTATCGCAGAGATGATGGGCAAACATAGCAACATCATTCTCATAGATGCAACCGACCATAGGATACTGGAAAGTCTCAAGCGTATTGATGAAACAATGAGCCGACACCGAGAAATTTTGCCCGGTGAGACATACACTTTGCCACCGCAACAGGCGAAAGTGGACCCGTTGACGTTAGACAAGGCAGCGTTTACGGAACTGATGGATGGACAAACAGAGGCGAGTTGGCGACAGCTCTTTAACAAAATTGACGGTTTCAGTCCGGCACTCGCGAAAGAGGTCGTCGCTCGCGCAGCTGAAACAGAACTCTGGGATGCCTATCAGCAGGTTATCACCTATTTCGATCCGAAGTACGCTTCACCACAACTCTTCACGGATGGCAACGCGCCAATCGCAGTATCGGCACTACCGCTGCAGCAATTTCCGAACGCCGTCTCTCAAACATTCGACACAATGAGCGATGCGTTCTGCGCCTACTACGACGCGATTACCTTGAAGGAGAACATCGCTTCGGAACACAGGACCCTGACACAAACATTAAAGAAGCAGAAAGGGATACGCCGTCGAAAGGCAAAGGCGCTGCAAACCGATTTGGAACGCGCAGAGAAAGCCGAAGATTACCGCATTCAAGGTGAATTAATCCTCGCTAATCTACACACAATCACCCGCGGACAGAAACAGGTGGAGCTGCAGAATTACTATAGTTCTGAACTCGAAAAAATGTCGATACCGCTCAATCCAGAGCAGACCCCTTCCGACAACGCTCAGGCTTATTTTAAGAAATACACGAAGGCGAAGCGCGGACGTTCGCGCATCCAGCAGCTCATCTCAGACTTGGATGCCGATCAGGAGACGCTCCAACTTTATGCGTCTAAGTTGGAATCCGCTGATACTTTGGAGGCACTGCAGCGGCTTCGCGCTGAGTTTGTCGAGAACGGTTACCTCAAGGCACCACAGCGTGGAAAACGGAAGCAGGAAGTCAGCGAAGGTCCCTTCCGAAGATACACCTCTACCAACGGTTTCCAGATGTATGTTGGCAAAAACAGCCAATCGAATGATCTGCTTCTACGTCAGATTGCCAAACCGAGCGATATGTGGCTGCATACCAAACAGATCCACGGTTCGCACGTCATCATCCGTAACCCAGAAAACCGTCCAGACATCCCGATGCCGACCTTATTGCAAGCCGCACAACTCGCCGCCTACTACAGCAAAGCGCATCATGCGAGTAATGTGCCCGTTGACTATACGTGGGCGCGCTATGTCGTAAAACGCAAAGGCAACGTCGCAGGCTATGTGCATTACACGCGTGAAAAGACATTATACGTCGAACCCGCTGTCCCCTCATCAAAAAAATAAAAAATCTTGCTTTCTGTTAGGATTATGCTATGATTGAATACAAAGGTTATATAGGGGCTGTCGATTTTGATCCAGAAATTGACCTGTTCCATGGAAAGGTAATTAACACCAATGACGTAATCACGTTCTATGGGGCATCCGTATCGGAACTCCGCGAGGAGATGCAAAAGTCGGTTGAAGGTTACATTGAATTTTGCAAAGAACAGGGGAAAATACCAGAAGTCCCGGGATCCGTTATCAGTAGGCGCGGTCCATGAAGTTTAATTATTTGAATCGGTAATTTTAATGCGCCCCAGGCCCGGTAGGTGCGGTTTGCAACCGAGCCATAGGTGTCAATTTTAGAAAAAATAACCGTCGCGACCCCCAGCCCGGTAGGTTCGGTTTCCTAACCGAACCGGCTCCTACGCGGAACCCTTGAAGACTTCAAAAATCTCTTGAATCCCGTCTCGGTGGATATTTGTGCGGATAACCAAGGAGGAAGCAAATCAATTGGAGCATGAACATAATGGGTGTAAATATTATGGAGTTATGGAGGGTAAATCAGCAGATTTTATCTATTATGATGTCCCTGAAGACATGTCAATCCTTTTCCCTGTCCTTGAATTCGCCTATAAAAAACATACCGGCATCCGTGCCATCCGCGATTCAGATTAGGAGTTCTGCAAAGATTCATCAAAACGTTTGAAGAGTGCCTCTCCATCTTTGGGAGAAACCATTGTGGGTTCCGAATTTTTTGAAAAAATAGACCTAAATTCCTTTCCTGCTAACAAGTCATCAATGGCTTCACAGATCGTCTGTTCTGTGAGTTTTTGGACGATGATCATGTTAGATGCCCAGAAGTATGAACCGGCAGCACATTCGCCAGTCTTTGTATAGTGTTGCATCAAGGTGTCAATGTTTTGGAGGGTAAAAAAGGTAGCAGAGAAATTGTCACCGTTCGGAAAAGTAACCTGAACATCGACATTATCGTTATCCGGATCCAGAGGGGCAATTCCGCCATAGATTGTTAGTCTATAACCGTTATGTTGTAAAGTTATGTAAGATTTATCCATGTTTATTTTTCTCCAAAATGTTTTAGGACCTCATCAATGACTTTCTGTGTGTAAGGCTATTAGTGTTTTCCTGCCTTCTCGTAAAAGTAGAGAGTTTTCCGTAATTCGATTGGTTAGCATCCTTCAAATAACCATTTTTGTATCTGGGTTTTTATGGGTATTATACCTTATTCGTGTTCTGGTGTCAAGTTCTGGATGCTGAACAACATTCAGTAATCATAAAAAATTGACTTTACGGAGCGTGTATGCTATAATTATGGAAGCGATTCACAGTCGCAACGCTTTTTAGGTCTCAATATAATAACACTCAAATTGATAGAGGAGGAAGTCAATGCCAGCAAAGCAAATTATCTTTGACGAAGAAGCAAGGGTAGCACTCAAACGCGGTGCGGATACACTCGCGGATGCCGTGAAGGTTACCCTTGGTCCACGCGGAAGAAATGTAGTCATCCAAAAATCTTTCGGTGCCCCGCTGGTAACCTGCGATGGTGTCACCGTCGCAAAAGAAATTGAACTCCCGGACCCATACGAAAATATGGGTGCCCAACTGCTGGAATCCATCGCAACAAAAACAAACGATGTCGCTGGTGATGGAACGACCACGGCGACGCTGTTAGGGCAGGAAATTCTTCATGAAGGACTCAAAAACGTCACCGCGGGTGCCGACCCGATGCAGTTGAAAATCGGTATAGACAAAGCTGTGGGTGCCGCTGTTGATGCGATCTCGACACAGAGTCGCCCGGTGAATACACATGAAGAAATTCTACAAGTAGCGTCAATCGCTGCGAATGACCCAGCGAACGATAGCAACATCGGTAGGATTGTGGCTGAAGCCATTGACAAAGTTGGAAATGATGGTGCCATCACGATTGAGGAAGGCAAAACCTCAGAAACCCAGGTCGACATCGTTGAGGGGATGCAGTTTGATCGCGGTTTCTTATCACCGAATTTCGTAACGGATCAACAAGCACAGGTCGTCGAATTTGAGAACCCTTTTGTTCTGATTAACACCGAAAAAATTACCACAGTCATGGACCTTGCACCGATTATGGAAAAGGCAGTGCAACTTGCGCGCCCCCTGTTCATTATCGCTGAGGATGTAGAAGGCGAAGCACTTTCAACCTTGGTCGTCAATAAACTCCGCGGCATACTTCAGGTTGCCGCAGTAAAAGCACCAGGCTTCGGTGATCGACGCAAAGAGATGTTAGAAGACATCGCAACACTGACGGGTGGCCAAGTCATTTCCGAAGAGACAGGTATCCGCTTGGAAAACGTTGTTATCGGTATGCTCGGCACTGCCCGACGCGTCGTTGTTGACAAGGATAATACGACAATCGTCGGGGGTAGTGGTGCGAAAGAGAATGTCGATGGAAGAGTTGAGCAGATCCGCAAACAAATAGAGGATACGACTTCCGAGTATGATCGGGAAAAGTTGGAAGAGCGACTCGCGAAACTCGCAGGGGGTGTCGCTGTTGTCAACGTGGGTGCCGCTACAGAAATCGAGATGAAGGAGAAGAAGGCTCGATTTGAAGATGCGCTTGCTGCAACACGCGCCGCTATTGAAGAAGGGATTGTCCCCGGCGGCGGCATTGCACTCCTCCGCGCTGCAGCTTCACTCGACAGTTTAGAATTGGACGGTGACCAAGAGACCGGACGCAATATTATCCGCCGCAGTCTGCTTTCACCTGTCCGTGCGATTGCTGAGAATGCTGGGATGGAAGGTTCCGTGGTCGTTGCTAAAGTGCAAGAGGCGGAAGGGAATTTCGGATTCAACGCCGCTACCACTGAATATGGCGACATGCTTGCAGATGGGGTCGTTGACCCGACGAAGGTTGTCCGTTCCGCACTACAGAACGCATCGAGCATCGCAGGGCTGCTCTTAACGACAGAAACGCTCATTACGGAGATCGAAGAACCACCGGATATGGCAGCTGAAGCAGCGGACCCGCATGCTGGGCACTTCCATTAAACCTATTCCGAAGTTGCGCGCTTATAAGAACACTATATCGCGATCCTTGTAAGCGCGCCACCCAAGATTTCTGAATTAAATTCCGCTACTATTCTCACACACTCTGTATCTGATACCGTGGCTCCATCCCGCTATCCCAATCACAATCAAGGCAAAACATCACATTGGCTGCTAAATACTGGATGTTTCCACCTTGGCATTCTGGACACACCTTCACGGGTTTCTCCACTTCGCCGCCCACGGTGTTTTGGAAAATGTCGAGGTAGTACACCTTCAGTTCACCCGGATAGCGGTGACCCATAGAACAACGAATTTGCTGAGAACCGTCGCTTTCAAAGCGATCCATGGTTTCCCGAAGGAACGTCAGGCGACGGTGACAGATTGGGCACGGGTTAGGACTCAACTCTTTCAGGACAACAAGGTCTGTATTTTCTTGTTGGATAGAAACTGTTAAGGCGAGATGATGCGCCAGCTGCAAATGCGAGATGCCTTCGTAACCAAGTGTTTCAGACAGCTCCGAGACCACTTGCGCATAACTCTGTGGACTCAGCACTACCTCTGTAGGGATCATCGTCCCACCCTTTAAACTTGAGAGGAGTCGATAGATACGTTCCAGAATGGGCAGTCACCCCCTATCTGTTCCTGATGAAAAGTGAATCAGACCGTCTAATTCTCAGACGTTTCAGAATCCGATGCCCGTTCAAGCGACCGCGCAAGCGGTGATGAAGATACACCTCTTTGGGATCGATACGCGTCAGCAGGTTGATTCCGTATCAGCATTAGGTCATCTCCGTCACGTTCAATGCAATCGCCTTGCATAAGTGTGACTTCAAGTTTCCGCATACTCGTTGTAAAGTTAACAGTGACGCGAGCAGATGCTTCCAAGTGAATACGCCAACCGGTCGCTGTTTTCGTCCGTGTGAACCGATCGCTAATATCAAGCGACTGCAGCTGCGCAGCACTAATGACAACACCGCTTGATGCTGTGGTCTGCTCTTGCGTTTCAACTACATTTTCGTTACCATTTTGTTCCGCCATGTTTCGCTCCACTTCTGTGGCAGTTTATTTTAAACATATTTTAACATAGAAAATCACGGATTGTCAAACCTATTT
>CAZQIP010000310.1:0-14900 GCA_964593655.1 uncultured bacterium
ATAATTTATTTAAAACTAAATGACCCTGCGATACAAGCATTCAAGGCTTGACATCAAGTTTTTTTAAGTATACCATATTTCCAGCGGATTTGCCAATTATTTTTCTTTCAATAAATCTAATGGAGATGACTATGTACAACAAACTTGGCGAGGCAGTACTCAAAACAGAAGAACGGATGGAAGTCGGTGTAATTACCGCACCCGATGAACACCATGCCGAAGAAGTGAAACAGTTCCTTGGGCACAAGGGTGGAAACTGGGAGTGGCATATTGAGCGGTGCGTCACGGAAGTACTTGATGCATTGGAGACCCGTTTCTATGTCGGTAAACTTGACGGACACGTGATTACTAACATCATGACGGTCGAGCATGAAGGGATCGGCATTTTAGGGCATGTTTTCACGCTCCCCAACCAACGCAGGAAAGGTGCATGTAAAGGCGTGATGGCGTATCAGATGGAGGATTTTCGACAACGCACCGGTCGCGCACTCTACCTCGGCACTGGATACAACAGTCATCCGTATTATATCTACCACAGTTTCGGATTTGAGAGTGTCTATCCAGAATCCGGTTTCATGAAATATTACGTGGACGAAGACTTTGAAGAACGCTACTTCGCGCCTGCGCCTACACAACCGAAACCTGTTGAATGGCACGACTGGCCGAGGGTCACTGCGTTGTCAGGAATCGTCGGTTGGGACGCATTGCGGAGCCTTAAATGGGGGGTTTACGGTCCGACGAATATGGAAGGCGGTTTCTTGGGTTTCAAGCACGACTTAGAGACAGAGGATGTCTACGAAGACACCAAACTGTTAACTTCATCGGACGGTGCAATCGTTGGATGGGCAACCGTAAGTCGTGATGAACGCTGGCAACCGGCAACTGCAGTGCTGGACCTCTTCTTCCATCCAAATTTCGCCGACGATGTGCCAACTTTAATTTCAGCAGTGGAGTTCCCTGGTACGAAGATACAGTGTTATGTTGACAGCGGTGCTAAGAAGAAAGCATCGGTTTTGGAAGCATCAGGGTTCATCTGCGAAGGAGAACTCAAGAACCAATTTACATACAGCGGACAGCATTACGATGTTTTAGTATTCGCACGGGAGTGATGGGGTGGTGAACGTCACAATCGGTGTTCGCCTTTTACCTTTGATTTTAATTTGACAAACCCTTAACACTGATGGTATCATATATACTGTTAGCTGCACAAGGAAGCCTCCAGTCCGCGGGAAGGGTTCAACCTGCCTTGTTTCTTCCGAATCATTGTAATCTTCTTTCTTTGCCTGTAAATGCGGACGACAGGTGTAACGAGAGGAGATTCTCATGCAACAGAAGCAATTTCCCCCGAATCCAAGTCTGGAACACCTTAAGTCCCAAGCGAAACAGCTGCTTAAGGCACATCAGGAAAGCGCGCTTAACGCGTGCCAGCGTATTCGCGCATTCTTCCCAAAACTCTCCGATGCCACAGATGTAGAGATTCAAAACGCTGCATTCGGTTTGCAGGACGCACAACTCGTTATTGCCCGTGAATACGGGTTCGCAAGTTGGACGCGGCTAAAGGAGGCAGTGCTACGTCAGGAACGAAATACAGAAGACCTCTTGTTCCAGATACTCCGCACCCCGGATCTCACACAGACGGATATTCAACAGGTGGAAGAACTGCTAACTGCTGATCCGTCGCTTGTCTCTACGAGAGATGAGGATGGACGAACCCCTATCGAAGCACTCGCCTTGAGAGGACTGATAAATTTCGGTAAAGAGCGATGGTACAGACCGATACGGCAACTCTATGACCTCTTCAGGGAACACGGGGCCGCAACGAATATCGTTGCAGCGGTTCTCATGGATGACCGTGAACACGTTGAGACATCTATCCGTAACAACCCAGAGGTGCTTAAACAACGTTTTGACATTCCGGGAAAATGGCGGGATATAAACCTCCTCGCAATTGCCGCAGGGTGCAATCGGATAGAGATCGCCAAAACCTTGATTGAAGCGGATCCGTCGTTGGTAACGGAAGGGCAGGATGAAGGTAAAGCACCAATGGATTTACTCGTGAAACCGTGGCATCACTCTGCATTTGATGCCGAGCCGCGAAAACCTTTCTACGACCTCTTGGTTGAAAACGGCGCAGTCCCTGATTTAGGGGCAGCACTTGCGATAGACGATTGGCAGAGAGCTGGGAACTACGTGGTTTCTAATCCACAATTGCTTGAACAGCAATTCGTTTGTGGCAATCAGATTGAATTGCGACCCATTGAAATCGCAGTGGTTTATGGGCACAACTTCATAATTGGGCTTCTATGTGGTGTCGCAGCATTCAATCGGATAGACATCAAACAGGATTTAACCTCCGCCTTGACGCAAACCTTTAATTGGGAAGTAACGGAACAATTAATCGAAACAAGCGAACCGTCTGCCTCGGTTTTGACAGATGCGCTCGCCTTTGCGTGTGAGGTCTATCAACCTGAAAAAGTCCGTCTATTGCTCAAGCACGGTGCCGATCCGAGTGCATCTGTTAAGGCGAAGTTTCGCTACGGTGTTGTGCAAAACCTAAAGCTGAGTGACAACGTGTCTGATGATTATGAGATGTCGCCGCTCCTTATTGCTATCGGGAGCTGGTATGGCGTAAGAGAGGAGGCACCGGCACTTGATGAATGTTTGGAGATCGTTGAGGCACTCCTTGAAGCA
Source organism: uncultured bacterium (assembly GCA_964593655.1). GTDB lineage: Bacteria > Poribacteria > WGA-4E > WGA-4E > WGA-3G > WGA-3G. Next base: position 2,692 of record CAZQIP010000310.1, read on the forward strand.
GGTGCGGATTTGCATCAGCGTTATAGGGTGGATATAGACGATGAGATTTTGGCACTCACACCGCTAACGTATACACAGAAACTTGCATCTCTGTTTCCAGATAAGCCTTTTAATAGGGTTATTGAAGTGCTCCAGCGTAATCGGTAATTAGTTATCAGCGGGAATGGTTATCAGTTGTCAGTCCTCAGTACGATTTTTCTGCGAAAAATCTTTCGGTGGTCAGAAAGAGAGTTCGGATACTCCCAAAACCTCTTAACTGGCAACTGACAACTGGTAACTATTTTCTCACCGCTATTTTTCCGACCTTTTGTTTGCGGACAGTTTTGCCTTGGGCGTTGGTGAATTTGGCGGTGAATTTGTAGAGATAGACACCGTTTGCAAGCGGTTCACCGTCGGCATCATAGCCGTCGAAGTGAAACTCGTTGAAAGAGACAGACGCGTCAAGCGTGTCAACGGCGAGGATAAGGCGACCTGTTATCGTGTAGATTTTCAGGGTTACCTCGTCAGCACCCTTGGTGAGGTAGTAGGCAAAATGCGTGCCGTCTCCGGGGACGAAAGGATTCGGGAAATTGGCGATATTTTTGATCTCAAATTCACCTGCAACGGTCGCGGTCTGCGTCGCGTCGGATGCGTTGCCGTTTGCGTCTTGTGCCTGCAACCGAATCCGGTACTCGCCCGGTTCCAAGACAGGCGTATAGGTTATAAGCATGAGGTTGTTATTGGTAGGTGATGCGATAATCACATATTCGTCCTCTGGCACGCGCTGCCCGTTTTGGGTGAGGATTATGTGCGCAGGACGTGAGTCAATACCGTTGGCATCCTCAATCTGTGCTGAAATGGTTGGGGTGTCAGAGATATAATCACCCTCAACGAAACCTTGATGTTCAAAGGTTAACGCAAGCACGGGTGGACTTGTATCGTTGTGAGATAATAGTGCGAATGTCCCGGGTAGTTTCACTTCTGCCGAGATCGTATCTTCGTCCGTTGTTTCCTTGTTTCCAACCAAAATCCAATTGCCGTTGTCGTCGCGCCGGTAGATATGTGGATCTTCACTGCCTGCCTTTAGGAAAGTGACAGTTGCTGTTAATTCCGTCTGTTCGCTCAAGTCAAGTTGATAGGCGAGTGCCGATGCAGGGGTTGCCTTTACAATATCAGGTTGATTAATGATGGTAAGTGCCTCTTCGATATAGGTCAGCACCGTAGCCGTTTGGAGACTTTCTGGTGGAATAGCGACTTGGAAGCTGCCATCTTCGCTCTGAACGGACGGGTTAGGCATTTCAGGGGTCAGAACGATCCGGTTACCAACAAACTGCCGATCCCCTCTGTTATTTCTTTCCAGTATTTCAATGATGCCGCCTTTTGACTGCTCGGCAGATGGCATATCCACATAGACAGTAACCAGATAGTCTCCGGGCAGTGGCTGCCACGGCACACTTACCGTGACTTGACCATCAGGTGGGATTTCAGAAATTATCTGAACATCTTCAATAGGTGGCGTGTTCTGTAGTTCTGAGAGCGTTGGCAGGGATGTATTGTTTGTATCAGCGTTCTCGGTTTCGGTGTCCACAGTTTTCTGAAAAAAGTGCACAGGAACATTTCGGGCGGTTTTACTTCCCCGGTTGCGGATTTGCGCTGAGAGCATGAAAGGTGGTGTGGTGCCCCATGTAATCGTCTGCTCCAAAAGCACAAGATCCACTTCAGGTTCAACGTATCCAACATCATAAATAACAGTTTCTGTTTGTAATGTGCGTCCATTTTTGAGTTTCACTTCTAAGTAATAATCGATAATATCGCCGTCAGGATGTCCGGGGATAGGTTGCTCGCTTCTATAGGTAGTGCCAGTATGATGCACAACGGGGATCCTAAAAAATTCATGACCATCCCAACTCCACAAAAGGCTCATTTCGTCAATGGCACTTTCGTTAACGACTTTTGTGTAAAGATACGCCGGCTGGTTGGGTTCAACGGGAAATGGCGTAAGGCGCACATTATCAACGTATCGCGATAGGATGTTATAGGTGGCGTGTCCGATGACATCATTGTCTGAATTCCATGCGTAGGCTTGCACGCTGCCCGTATCGAATTCGGGGTCTGTTGGGAGTTGGACTTGTGTCGTGAACCGTCCGTTAACGACGGAGACTATTTCTTTTTTCGGCGGTATATCGTTGTTGGTTTCAGCCGGTATATCGTTGTCGGTTTCAGCTGTTGGCACGACGCTAATTTCGGCATCCCCGCTAAAACTCCGGTCGGGGAGTGTCCCGGAGACGGTAACCACATTCTCTTGTTCAAAAGTGTCTTCGGTAGATGCGTTAGCGAAATCTATTGTCACTTCCATCTGACTGTTCGGTATTTTCAACTGTGTCGCCGGGTCGCCGAAGAGGGTGAAGACTTCAGCCAAATCAAGAAATCCGGGGGTGTTTACGAGAAATTGGGTTTTGGCTTGGGCGAAGATAGCACCAATATGCTGGGTGTGCCCTTTGAAAATAACATCGAAAATTTCGCGGTTGAGAATGTAGTCACCATCTAAGAGTCCGATACTCGTAGCGCCGATGACAGCGATAGCGCCCCCATTTTCCGAGCGAAGGAGTTCTTCGGCGAGACTGTTTTTAGTGCCGTCAAAAGCACCCGTGTAGCAGGTCATGCTGACGACTAATGGCAGTTGTGAAATATTGGTTAAATTTTGTTCAGGATCCTCAAAGTCAAGCATGCGGCTGTCTGACCAGATACCCCCACCACCGTGACCAATATAGTTGATCAGACTCGCACCGTTGTTGAATCCGTCGATAACCTGTCTGGCGATAGGTGTCGTAACACTTTCGTCGATGCTCAGATCCAGTTCATCTTTGTAGGGCGCGTAGATGCGTTCCGTCTCATACTTGTGCCTGAGTTGATTGTGTGAAACGAGTCGATCGATCTGTGAATGAAATATGCGTTCCGAACCTGCAAGCATCAAAAGCCGTTTGTGCCAGGGACCCACCGGTGAACTCGTTTCATGTTGAATGGTGCGTTCCACGAATATGCGGGCATCAACGCGAGTATTCGCTGGCATCCTCCCGATGAGCATATCTGGAAAGTTATCTTCACCCCGGAATGTGACGAACTGATGATCACTTGCACTCGATCCGTAGCCCGGAATTTGCACGCGTACCGTTGGCACAAAATTGCTTCCGTTTTTCATATCGATGTGCGTATCGCCTACAAGAAGGACATACGTTGGGGCAGGCGGCTGCCAATTGGAGTAGGCATATTTAAGGAACTCACGGATGGCATTTGCGTTGAGGATGCCGTGATTAAACTCGTCATAGATATCTTGGACATCAACGACTTTGCTCCGCATGCCTTGTTGATTGCGAAAGTCGGCAAGGGGTTGAACATCGTTGATAAAGTTTGCGTGTGTGATGATAATGTAATCTGCTCCGTTATGCGTGCCGCGCAGCTCGGATGGCGTGTCTACCGAAATTTTCGGTTTTCGGAATTGATGCCGAGTGAGTGCGATATATTGGGTGGTAGGGTCGTTCGGAGCCTTAGGACTGATTTGCGTAGAGCGGAAGATTATCCTATAAGTGCCTGGCGCATCCTCATCAACGAGTGCCGACAACCCAACATAGCGGGTACCGTCGATCCCATAAATTTCGACATCAGGGGTAGAGAAGTTCTTTAAAATAACCTCAAAATTCGGATTTACAGCACCGGTTTCGTCCGGAAGTGCCGTAATTGCAAAGGGCAGTACATCCGATTTCGCGTCGAAATTCCGCCAATAGTCAACTTCTATCCAATTCAACAGGATGATATCAATGAGTTCGTCGGGGCTTCCGGAGTTCGCAATCCGGATGACATTGTTCCCATTCTCAAGGAAGGATTGAGAGAGTTCTTGGTTCTGAAGTAGATATTCGGTTTCACCGGTCCATCGCGCTTCATCAAGTATGATTTTATCGTTGAGCCATATATCACAATCATGTCCTGTGTTGGATCTACCGTGGAGACTCACGCGGACTGTCGCAGGTCGGGCGGTATCTGCGAGACCGGGGAGGGAAAACTTGAATGACTTTGTAATTGGCGCGGTCAGTTGTGACCAGAACCAACTATCATTTGGAAGTGGCGGCAGTTCAGTTAACGTAAATGACCGTGTTTGTAGACCGCCACCGAATTCTTCGTATGTTTGTCCTGCTCCGAGATTTACATCCCGGAACCTTCTAAAATCTGTATCCTTTTCAATATGGGCACGGGTTAAAAAAAACTTATGATCTTGTAGGTCGCGTGTCCCTGCAAAGGCTGATTTTGTTCCCATCCGGCTCGCTGGCCCTGAGTTCCATGAAAGCCAATAGACATTCTCATCGGTGAACGGATCAATGTAACTCGTTTCTCCGTGCTGGCGTTCGCCGTAGAAAATGATTTCATCGGTTGAATCGAACTTATCATCGCCTTCGCCGCGAACAAAGATCGGAACCTGATTTCCTCTGTTTTTTAACTTCAGTGTCCTTGGCATGATAGCCGTTACATCAGCACCCGCTGCCGCGAGTTCTGATGCCGTAATGCTATACATTCCGGATTCCGTAACGCTGATCTTATACTGCGGATGCCCGGAAAGCGCGCTCGGTGCTGAAGGTGCTCGTTCAATGGGTAAACGCCACTGCTCCACATTTTGCGGATTAACAAGCAGATCGTTGAAGATGGCATTATAAGCAGCAGATTCGGCGTGCAAACCATGCGGCATTACCGATGGTGCGCTGCTCACGCCACGCGTCACCGTTTTGATAAAACGCACTTCAACTACAATCCGGTGGTAGAGTCTCACTTCACGACGGACGGGGTTATACTGAACAGGATTGAGTTGGATGGGGAGAATGCGGTTTTCTCGAATCTGGACGACTTCCCTGATTTCAGCGAGGCTCTCTGGTGTGAAGTGATCTTTTTCTAACTGTGTTGCTCCTTGCGGTGCTGGCGTATATGCAACCCTTTCGACACTGCGCGTGCTGAAACGTTTCTCGACAATCCGCAATTGAAAATCCATATCGGCGGGGACAGCAACGAGCGTAGTCTGCATGGGAAGGCGTGGTGCCCCCGGTTCGGCAGTGAACCTGCACCCGGGGAAAGAGATCACCTGACTTTCAACTTTGTCTATCCCGTTTTCGGTGTCACTGCTACTAAAGTGAAAATCGGATTTAGGGATAAGCAGTTGAATTGTCACACCTTGCGCGGAAGTTTTTACTAATTCAACGTCCCTTTGTAAGAGAGTACTACCCCTTGTGGCAGTCCGGGAGTGTTGCTCTCTTGAGGTAAGCGGTGCGGCGGCTGCGATGCCATTTCTGCCAGACAAAGAACCAAAATCTAAACAGAGGAAGAGCGTTATGAATAGCGTTGATAACGATAGGTGCGCCATTGTGCGTATCTTTAAAGGAGACATTTGCATTAAAGAATTAACTCCGAAGGGGTCTATTGCTAAAGTGATGATTGTAATTTTAAGATACCTGTGAGCAGGTGACACTTTTTATGGTGTTTGTCGTAAGTTTTCTCGTTTTTCTTTAAAAAATGTGGGGTTTATTGTGGGTTGGACAATCCATGATGTCTCGTTGAGCGGCGCGCTTCCATAAAGCGCGCCGATGCTTTGCTGTAGGAGCGGCCCTCGGTCGCGCCTTTACGGATCGCTAATTGCTAATTGACAACTATTCAATCGTCTACTTTTCGGCGAGGTGGTAAATTTCAATTTCTCGGATTTGCGCCACTGAGGGTTCCATGATGCGATAGTGTGGATAATACCGACCCGCAATCGTTGTCCGTCGGTCAATGATCTTGTCTCCCGGTTCCGCCATTATTTTGTTCACAACTGTATCATCGACCGTCCGGGTGACGGCAACGCGAATCATCTTTGTCCGGAAGTTCAACCGATCAAAAACAAACTCCGCTTGTGCCCTTTCGTCGCCGACATTGCGCCGCTGAATGACTGTATCGAAAGTTTCCCATTCGCCGGTCTCTTCGTTTAGATAGTCCATCGCGAACCGGAAAAGGTTACCGTTGTGGATGACAATTTTTCGGACGGGGTGGACATCAGCGAATCGGATGATGAAATTCCGTTCGTTTTGTGCTGGAAGTGTCGCGAGCGTTTCCAGATTACCGTCGTTGACACCGGGATGGTTCGCCTCGGTGCCGTAAGTGGCACTTGCTATATTCTGGCTGTATTGTGTCGATAACACTTGGGCGACTCTGCAAGCATTGAGATGTAAACAGATGGCGACAAGGCAGCAAATAGGTAAAGCGATACGTTTCATGCTTCGTCCTCCTGGAAAGTTATATCAACCCGATCAACAATACCCATGACGAGTTCTCGGATGGGCGCGTCTTCAATACCGAACACTTCTTGGGCAACGCCGGGACCGGCACCGACAATCACGGTATCCCCTTCACCCGCACCGACGTAGTCCACAGCGATTGTCGGCGTGCGAACAAGTTGAGATTTCACACTCAACGGTTGGATGAGCAACAGGGTGCGGTTTTCGTATGCAGAATGTTTAACGATAGAAACGGCTTTTCCGATTACTTTGGCGATGTACATTTTTACGCCTCCGTTTCTGGGGGTGTTGTTTCTGGCGTACCCGCTGCATGGGTCACAGAGAGAGAATCTACAATGCCGACAATGGCTACATCCACCGGCATCCGTTTTCCAGGGATAACGCTGACGGCATCACCGCCTGTGACGATGTAGACGATTTCACCGACCCCGGCATCGTTGAGTGTATCAACTGCGACAAGTGGGTCAGAAATCGGTTCCTGTTTCTCGTCTAAAGGTTGGACGACGAGCAGGCGGGTGCCTTCTAAACTGCGGTCTTTTCGGGTGGCGACAACAGTGCCAATTACTTTTGCTAAATCCATTTCTTTAATAGTTTTCAGTTTTCAGTTATCGGTTATCAGTTAAGGAGGGATATGCTTTAACTAAACCATCTCTTAACTGATCACTGTTAACTGACAACTGGTAACTCCTATGAAACAAGTTGATATTCAACCAGTTTTGTGTGAAGTGTGTTTCGGTTAATACCGAGAATGTCTGACGCTTTACTCCGGTTTCCGTTGGTGTGCTCAAGCACAATTTTAAAAAGCGGTTTTTCAAAAACCTCTCGAATTTCAGCGTAAAGTTCGCCCAGCGGTACATCGGATTCCATATACTGTTCAATGTGTGCTTGGAGCATCGCATGAACCTGAGTATTGAGATCGCCAGGTTCGCTTAACGGTGTCGATTTCTCTAAGATTGGATCAAAGTGTTCAGGGAGTAGCATTTGCCCGGAACACATGACGAGTGCGCGCTTGATGGCGTTTTCTAACTCCCGCACGTTGCCGGGCCAATCGTAAGTTGTCAGTTGTTTGACAACCTCTGTGGATATGCCGATCTCAGGCAATTGGTATTCTTCAACAAACTGGCGTGTAAACAGATCTATGAGTTCCGGTATATCCTCTTTTCGTTCCCGTAACGGCGGCAGCGAAATTGGGATGACATTGAGGCGATAGTAGAGGTCTTCCCGAAACGACTTCTGTGTAATTGCGGTTTCAAGGCGGCGGTTCGTAGCGGCGATGATTCGGACATCGACAGCGTGTGTTTCGGTGCCGCCCATCGGTTCCACCTCGCGTTCCTGTAGGACGCGCAGCAGTTTCATCTGGACTTCGATCGGCAATTCTCCGATTTCGTCAAGGAAGATTGTGCCGCTATCCGCCTGTTGAAATTTCCCTTTTCTCGCGCTGTGGGCATCGGTGTACGCGCCTTTGACGTGTCCGAAGAGCGCACTCTCAATAAGACTTGAAGGCATCGCACCACAATCAACGACGACGAAAGGATTGTGAACACGGCGGCTGTTTTGATGGATCAATTGGGCGACGAGTTCTTTACCCGTACCGCTTTCTCCTAAAACGAGAACGGTTTCATCGCTGACAGCGGCACGCCCAATTTTAAGATATACCTCCTGCATTGCCGGACTCTGTCCCACCATTTTTCCATGTCTGTCGAAATCAGGTGATGTTGATGTTTTAACGGTCTTCGTCTGATTCGTTGCAGCAGCTGCGCGTGAGACGAGGTCAATTAATTGTTTCTGGTCAATCGGTTTGGTGAGGTATCCATAAGCACGCTGTTTTGCTGCATCAATAGCCGTTTGCGTTGTGCCGTGTGCTGTGATTATAATGATTGAGGCGGTGCTATTGTACTGCTGGATGTCCTCAATGAGTTCAAGTCCGTTTGCGTCGCCTAACCAGATATCAAGCAGGATGACATCAACATTTGCCTCTTTGACACACGCGAGCGTCTCCGCACCGTCTCTCGCTTTCAGGGTCTCATAGCCTGCCTTTTCGAGGGTGGCGGCGAGTATGTGTCGAAGACTATCATCATCGTCAGCGATAAGCACTAAATTTGACATATTTTTATATTACCTTGCGGTTCGGTTAGGTGCGTTTGAGATTTCAAGCGTTCTCTTCGTATATCCGCCTTCCATTCCATTGCTGGAGACCACGGTTGTTCACTATTCCTCATCAGAAACCCGATTTTGACATCGGAAAAATCGGAGCAGAAACCCAATATCTAAAAAACTAATGTACGGGGAGGGATACGATAAACGCCGTGCCGATTTCGAGATTCGCATCGACTTCAATGCGCCCTTGGTGTTCGGCAAGAATCTTTTGGCTAATGTAAAGCCCAAGTCCGGTACCCTTCTGTTTCGTGGTATAAAACGGATCGAAGAGCATCGGAATATCTTCAGGTGGAATACTGGGACCGTCATTCTGGACCCGTACATGAATGATTTCCTTTTCCTGCGGATATTCTGTCTGAATCGTCAATGTCCCGCCTGTATCCATCGCTTCAATGGCGTTGTAGAATAGATTGAGGAGCACTTGCGTTATACCGTCTTCGTTTATATTGACTTGTGGACAGTTGTTGTCGTATTGCGTGGCGACTGTGATAGCCTGATGCTCCAATTCTGGACGGCAGATAGCGAGGCTACTCTCAAGCAGGTGATGGATGTCGGTCCGTTTCGCGAGTTGCATCGCCGGTTTACTGAAAGCAAGCAACTGTTCAATAAACCGATTCAGCCTGTCTACCTCTTTGATAATGATGGCAGTGTATTCCTGAATCTCATCTTGAGAAAGTTGGACTTTATCGGAAGAGATTCCGACTTCTGAATCTGCTTCCGTCTCAGTGTGTTGGAGGAGTTGGGTGCCGAGTCGGATACTGCCCAACGGGTTTCGTACTTCGTGTGCGATCGTTCGGACTAACCGTCCGAGTGTTGCCATGCGTTCTGATTCGACGAGTGCGTCAATTGTTTGCTGAATTTTGACGCGTTGCGCAATCGTTGAGGCGATAATTGTTAAGAGCCGCCGGTCGTCCTCCGCTGAAAATTCATCTGAAGCTTTGTCAATTGTCAATGTACCGATAACGTGCTCTTCAACAATAATCGGGATACACCAGAAAGCGATTGCATCTTTGGATTCGACCCGTTCCGGCTCAAAGAATTTAATATAACTCCGCGGATTTCGGGTTTGTGGCACACCGATCGCTTTACCGGATGTAAGCACCTGTTTCTGGATGTCTTCCATTTGATCGTCAGTGCCGCGTTTCATTTCCGCTGGGGTGAGCCCTAAGACGGTCTCTACCGAAGTCACGACCTTCCCATTTTCATAGAGGTGCAAAGCACCGCGGTATATACCGAGGCGTTTCGACAAAATCTCGATGATACGCTGAAAGAGCCCCTGCAGTTCGAGGTTCGCGTTTGCCGCTTGACTCACCTCAAAAAGCGTGGAGATGTCTCTTATCTGTTTTTCCAAATTCGCGTTAACACTATGGATCTCCTCCATCTCTTCGGCACGGCTACGGCGCTGGGTTTGGAATTGGCGGATGATACGGATAACACCAAACACAAGAAACGGATAGAGCAGCGCAATGATGATGCTCCCCGTCTGAGTCGGGTAGCGGAAGACGTAGACCCAATTCGCAACGGCTGTGATACCGAACAGAATATTTTGTTCCCGGGGGCGAGCATATATAACCGCGAGGATCATCACCCCGTAGTAGCAGTGACTCACAGCGGGATAGTATGCCTGCATCTGAAATAGATGTGTACTAATATTGATAAGGAGTACAAACAATGCCAAAAAAAACGTTAGCATTCTTTTAATTACTGGGTTTTCGCTCCGTTTTGTCCGTTGTCCAAAACGGGTTTTCGATGAATTTGCACCGTTTCCTCAGTAAATTGAGATGTTTCATAAGTTGTCGCGAACCACAATCGTAGAAATCAATATTTTAGTTCATAAAAGAATTTGTTAGATTGCCTGTGGCAGCTTCGCACAAACTGACAGTTTGCGGTATAAAACTTCGACAATCATTAAAACTTCAGGAAATTATTGAGCATTTTTAATCCGACGCGTCCGCTCTTTTCGAGGTGGAACTGTGTTGCGATGAGGTTATCGTGTGCAATCGCGCTGCAGAATTCGAGCCCGTACTCCGTTTTTCCAATCACAATGTCCTCTGTCGCTGGCACAGGATAGTAAGAATTGACGAAATAGAAGTGCGCAGGATTTGGAACGTCTTCAAAGATTCGGTGCGATTGTGTCTGATGTACTTCGTTCCATCCGATTTGTGGCACTTTTAATGTTTCGGTTTTCTTTTCTGTATCTATCATTGGATATGTTTGGGGATATTTCTGGACGTATCCGGGTAAAAGCCCTAAGCATTGGGCATCTTCTTCCTCACTGTGTTCAAAAAGGATCTGGATACCGATACAGATGCCGAGCATAGGTCTACCGGTGCGATAGAAGTCTGTCAAGACCTGGTTGAGCCCGCGTTTCTGTAGGGTTTGCATCGTGGCTTTTGCGGCACCGACACCCGGAAAAATAACGCGCTCCGCTGCGAGAATCGTTTCAGCAGCGGCGGTAATCTCATTTTTATAACCAAGATGTGTCAACGCGCGCGCAACGCTTGTAAGGTTGCCTGCGTCATAGTCTATAATTGCAATCATTTTTTATAGTTTTCAGTTATCAGTTAAAGAAGTCTGTAAAGTGTTCTAAAGTTAAGGAAGTCTGTAAAGTTTTCAACTTTGAAACTTTAGCACACTTCACAACTTTTTTATTAACAACTACTGACCACTCTCACTGTGAGGCAACCGATAACTCATGTAATAGTTTTTTCAATTGTTTTATAAAGATTAGCCGTTTCAATCCCGGCGATGGCGGCTTCAGAGCCTTTGTTGCCCGCCTTGATACCGGCGCGTTCAAGTGCCTGCTCTATTGTATCTGTCGTGATGACACCATAGATAACTGGGACGCCCGTACTGGCGGATAACTGCGCAATGCCCTTCGCACTTTCGGCGGCGACGTAATCGAAGTGTGGTGTCGCACCGCGGATGACTGCACCGAGACAGAGGACAGCATCATATTTCTGACGCTCTGCAAGGCGTTTGGCGATGCCGGGAATCTCAAAGGCACCCGGGGTCCAAAAAACATCGACCTGATCCAAGTCAACGCCGTGCCGTTTTAGGGCATCTAACGCGCCAGCGAGGAGTTTTTCGGTAACAAAACTATTGAATCGGCTGACAACAATCCCGAATGTGAGACCTTCGCCGAGAAGATGTCCTTCGTAGACGTTTGGCATTTTTTATTGGTTTTCAGTTTTCAGTCGTCAGTTAAAGAGGCAGCTTGGACAATCAAATGTCTCTTGTAACTGTTAACTGTTAACTGATAACTCTCCTATTCTTCATTCCTCATCAAGGAGGAGGTGTCCCAGTTTAGAACGTTTCGTTTCTAAATATCCGCGGTTAAAGGGATTCGGTTTGGTTTGGAGTGGCACACGTTCAACGATTTCAAGTCCGTATCCATCTAATCCTTTTACCTTTTGCGGGTTGTTTGTCATTAGACGCATTTTTTGAACGCCTAAATCGGCTAATATCTGTGCCCCGATGCCGTAATCTCGCAAATCCGCGGGGTAGCCGAGATGTTCGTTTGCTTCGACGGTATCTAATCCGTCATTGTCTTGTAGCTGATAGGCACGGAGTTTCCCCTTGAGTCCCATCCCTCTGCCTTCTTGCCGCATATAGAGGACCACACCTCTGCCTTCCTTTTCAATGGTTTGGAGTGCGATTTCGAGTTGTTCGCCACAATCGCATCTCAGGGAACCGAAGACATCACCGGTCAGACATTGCGAATGCACGCGGACCAAAAGCGGGGTTGCCTCGGCAATATCGCCT
>CAZQIP010000311.1:0-1693 GCA_964593655.1 uncultured bacterium
GCTCTATATTGCGGTGTTTTTTGCGATAGGTGTTGTCATCTCAACCTATCTGGATAACGCCAAGACTGCGCTGATTGTCGCTTTTACGTTTTGGGTGCTTGCGGTGCTGATCGCACCACGCGGTGCGTTTGTCGTTGCTAAACTTGTCGCGCCTACCCGAACACAGCAGGCGGTTTATATGGAAAAAACGGCACTTCGCAACAACCTGAGTAAAGATAGGGATGAAAAAATTAAGAAAAAAATGACGGAAGTTTTCGCGGGTAGAGTAGGTCTCGTTACTGGCACAGACCACGAAAGAATAGATAAACTCAAAAAGCTGATTAACGAGGAGTTTCGACTGGCGTTCCAGGATCAAACGGACAAGATTGACAGAAACTATCAGCGTGAGAAGGATCGGCAAGAATATATTGGCGAGACCCTTTCTCGGATCGCACCAACGTCCTCTCTGACATACATTGCTATGAACCTAACGCAAACGGGTAAGTTGAAAAGGGACGGCTACTTCCAAACGGGTGAGCGGTACTACGGTCAACTTGATGACTCGTATTTCAGCGAAGTTTCGGACGATGTACTGGGACAGATGAAGCAGTTAATGAATCGGATGAATGATTCTTCTGAATCTGAAACAGAAAAAATTCTGCCACCGCCATCCCTGACGGAGCCTTCTTTATCGGACACATTGCGTCGCTCTGCAGCGGATATATCTTTACTTTGTCTTTTTGCGTTGGCGTTTACAACGGTGGCGTTTCTGAAATTCTTCCGTTCCGATATTTAATACAATTCAGGACTTACGCAAAATCAGTGAATTGCGTCTATTCCGACGTGGTAGGTGCGGTTAGGAAACACCCCAGCAAAAACACCGCACCTACCGGGTTTGACAGAAAAACGAGGGATGAAAAAATGAGGACACCAAAAAGTATAAAATTGATAGTTGTTGGACTGAGTGTTTTTCTCTTTACTTTCTCTGCATGGGCAGGTAAGTTTTTGGAGAAATTTGATGACCGAGATTTAGAAGCGTGGCGAGAATTAATTCGGCTTGATTCAGATATCGGGCAAACTTCTTGGGAAGTCGTTGAGGGTACGCTTGAAGGTGCCACGCGTTCGGTACTGATCCGTTTACTCACGATGGGGGACGAGAGATGGAGCAATTATGACTTTGAATTTGATGTCAAGCCTCTGGAAAAACACAATGGGGGTAACATTACGATTGCAGCACGGGTTAAGGGAAACCGAACGATCATCTGCATAATTGGTGACAGTCCCAGGTTCGTTAAAGCGGGAGAAGGAATCCCGGCTGTGCCTGAACCCATGGCGACATGTATGGGTGGGAATTTTCACATCGCTACAGGAATGCGGATTTTTGCACAGGAACCGAGTCCACTTTTGAAATTGAATAAGTGGTCGAATCTGAAGGTGAGCGTTCATGGCGATAACCTAACTTTTTGGATTAACGGAAAGGTGGTTTTGGGGCCGGTAGTTATGGAGCCGAAGGAAGGCACATCGCCTCTTCTTAGGGGTAAAATCGGCGTAGGTCTCGCAAATTATACAGCGAGATTTGATAACCTCGCCATTACCGGTGGTAGTGTCAGAGATAACGGCGGATTTTCTGTATCACCAAATGCGAAAATCGCAACGACATGGGCACGTCTAAAGCAGTTCTAATACCATTTCTAAAAATTTATATCGCATTAGC
>CAZQIP010000312.1:0-5621 GCA_964593655.1 uncultured bacterium
CTTCAGCCTCGTCAGCACCGTGTCCAAAGGTCATCGTGCCTAAACAGATTTCAGACACTTTGAGTCCACTTTTTCCTAATCGTCTATATTCCACGCTTCTTCCTCCATATTACACAACAAGAACGGTTTCACCCTCTGAACGGAGTCCTGCTTCATAGACCTTCATGACTTCGAGTGCGAACTCAAGCGATCCTTGCTCGGCGGGTTTGCCTTCGAGAATGCAATCGCAGAAATATCGCATCTCTTGGTAGAACCCTTGGACGAAAAGCCCTTTGTTTTCGAGTGTGCCGAGGCTGTATTGCGGCTCCCAGACGATAGCCCCACTCTCAAAACCTTCAGGGACATAACTGGTACTCCCGCTATAATTGAAAGGCATGCCGCGCTGTAGGCGTACACGGTTATTGTTCCGAATTTCGGCATGGCAGCCATCGCCAAAGAATTGATAGAGTTCGGAAGGTTGCCCGTGCCTCGCGCCATCGGCGAGATGAAAGTTTCCGAGCGCGCCGCTTTCGTATTCTAAGACACACACGCCACCGCCACGTCGTCCTTGACGAACGGTTAGAGCGGAAACATTTCCACCGACTGCTACCAACAGCGATAGTGGATGGCACCCATTTTGGAGCCAATTGGTATGCTGTTTCTCGCGCAGGACACGCTTTCCGTCATTCGGAATCGTCATCGGATAGACGGCTAAAATGCTCCTTAGGGGACCGTATTCTTCCGTTGCGAAGATTTCAATGATCTTCTGTGTCGCGGGCATAAATGCTTTTTTGAATCCGACAACAACGACCCGATCCCTGCGATGATGAATCATGTTCCGAACTTCGTCAGCAAACATTCCGGGTGGTTTTTCCAACCAGACATGCATCCCTGCGTCGAGTGCTTCGCAGGTCAATTCGGGGTGCAGGCGGGGTGGTGCGCAGAGAAAAATGGCATCCAATGCCTCGTTGCGAAACATCTCCGCCATACTCGGATAACACGCTTTAACACCGTACTGTTCAGCGGTAATGCGGGCGCGGTCGAGGTCAAGGTCGCAAAACGCCTTCAACCGAACGGGGAGGAATGTTAGGGTCGGTAAAACGTTTCGATAGCCGTGCGAGCCGACACCGACGACGGCGACATTCAACCGCTCCTCAAATTCTCTCTGATAACTCATGTTTTTAATTTACCTTGCGGTTAAGACACAGGGGTTGCGAATTTGACGTTCTTTCCGAAAAATAATGGCAACTGGAAATGTGCCACAGGCTAACAGCCTATGCTACAAAAAACTGTCCAAACTATAGTTTAATTTACCTTGCGGTTAAGGCATAGAAATTACAGAAGTACGTCGTCAAGATAGGCATCCAAATCCGTTTTCATTTTCTGTAATTCCGCTTGGTCGATGTACATCATGTGCCCTGCCTGATAGTAAGCCATGGTGATGTTATCCTGCAAAGACGGATCAAGTCCGAGATGGCTGAAGGTATATTCTGATGCTAAAAAGGGTGTTGCCAAGTCGTAATAACCGTTTGCGACAAACACTTTCAAGGCAGGATTCATCGTCATCGCTGCGCGCAAGGTATCGGCGACGTTGACGTATTCGTTCTGATGATCGCTGTAGTCCCAAGGATGTACACGCCTACTGAGGATTTCATAAGGGAGATCCGACTCAAATTCAAGTTCGCCGCGGACATAAGCGTTGAGCGTAGCGGTATACGCGCCTTGGACGACCGCAGAACTCGGGTCATATTCATAACTTTCGCCTGCTGAATCGCGATCGATGCCCTTGTATCGGCTATCAAATCTGCCGACGGTTCGGGCTTCATCGCGGAGTAACTCCTTGCAAAACCGACTGATGTTAATTCGCAAGTCGGTCCGGTCAATATATTCGGGGGTCAGTCCGGTGTACTTCGCGAGTTGTTGGACGATGTGTGCCCGCTGCCCTGGGGCGATCGCGTTGCCTTGCATCAAGGCGACAGCATAATCCTGCAGGGCGAACGCTTTCACCTCCTCCATGAACCGTTCCACTTCGACAGCAACCGGGGGTTCATCTCCGCTACTCCTATATTCATCGTCTACCTTGTCATGATAAAGTGCAGTCGCTGCATAAGTCGGTAGAAAAAGAATATAGGGGAGATCGTTGCCGGGTGCAAACCGAATTGTCTGGAAGTTGAGTACGACCGAAACGAGCATGATGCCGTTGAGATAGGTGCCGTGCCGTCCCTGAAGGTAGCCTGCAAGCCCACCTGCGCGGGTCGTTCCGTAACTTTCACCGATGAGGAACTTGGGCGATTCCCAGCGTTTATAGCGTCCCAAGTAGAGCAGGATAAAATCGCCGACGGATTCAATATCTCTTTTGAAGCCGTGAAATTGCTTCGCCTCCTCGCCTGCGACAGCTCTGCTGAACCCTGTGCTGACGGGATCGATGAAAACGAGATCGGTTTTGTCTAAAATAGAGGACTCGTTATTGGTCAGCTGATAGGGCGGTTGTGGCAACTCTCCATCTGCGTCGGGTTTGACACATCTCGGTCCGAGGACTCCGAGGTGCAGCCATACGGATGAGGAGCCGGGCCCGCCGTTGAAGGAGAAGGTGATCGGACGCGTGGCAGCGTCTTCCACATCATCGCGCGTGTAAGCGATGAAGAAAACCGCGGCTTTCGGTTTTTCACCTTCCTTGTCGACTTCTTCTTTGAGGATGAGCGTGCCTGTTGTTGCTGTGTAACGCATCTCCTCACCGTTAATTGTAACGCTGTGGTGTGTCACCGAGAGTTTATCCTCGGGTATATCGGCGTTTTTCTCTTCGTCCTTGGTTTCTTCAGATTCTTTTTTTTCTTCTTGGCTCATATCGAATTCTCCTCTCTGTTTTTAGGTGGCAAGACTTTGGACATTGCCTTATTAAACGCATTATAGCATATTTTGCAGAAACGGGTGTGACAATTTTTTGTTGATTTTGGGTTGCTTAACGGCTATATCTGTGGTATACTTTGGTAAAAAATCACGCTGCACAAAGGAGATATCAAAATGGCTGATCAAGATTTTCGGGAAAGGGTTCTCGAAGCCTTGTCACGGCTCGAGTCACAAGCGAGAGAAAACAATACCCGTTTGGAAAAGCGGCTTGATTCTCTGGACACGCGTGTCGGGACTCTCGAACGCGATGTGGGATGGATAAAGGGAAAATTGGAAGGTAAGCAAGAAGGCAGCAGTAAGGTGTTAACTGTCGTGACTGTATGTACTGCCGTTGGTGCCGCAATTATAGCACTTATTGCCTTGTTGAGCTAAACGTCCGCCTCTGAACCTACTCCCAAAATTTGCTATTATACCTCCATGCCACAACTCAACCTTAAACCTACCCACAAAGCAGTCCAAGACTATTACGCCACGCTGCGTCAATACGACAAACACAACGTCACACACGAAGGCGCGGTCAGTTCTCCTTTTGAAACGCTGCTCACCGTCTGTGCAAAACAGGTGGATGCTACCCTCATTCCACAATTTTCTATGCGCGCGCCATCAGGTAACCGTATCGTTCTTGATGGTGTGATACTCGACGCATACGGACTGCCCTTCGCCTATTGGGAAGCGAAGGATATGGACGATAATCTTACCAGAGCCGTGCAGGAGAAACGAGAAGCAGGGTATCCGCTCGACAACACGCTCTTCCAAAACCCGCAACACAGCATTCTCTATCAGAACGGAGAACAGGTTTTTGACGTAGACATCACCGATCCAACGCGCTTAATTGCGGCACTCCAACACTTCTTCGCCGCGCCACCCGCTGCACTGGCAAACTGGCACGTCGCTGTCGCTGAATTCAAAGAGAAGGTCCCCGCGCTCGGCAGAAAAGCTGCAGAACTGATAGCAGAGCAACACAAAACGAACCCGCAATTTGTCACCGCTTTCACAGGCTTTTATGAACAGTGTCGCGCCGCGATTAATCCGAATCTCTCTAAAGCCGCCGTTGAGGAGATGCTCATCCAACATCTGCTTACTGAACGCATCTTCCGTACCGTCTTCAATAACCCGGACTTCACGCGCCGAAATATCATCGCCCGCGAGATTGAAAAAGTAATTGAAGTGCTCATCGGGCAGACCTATAGTCGCGACGCGTTCCTCAAAGAACTGAATCCGTTTTATCTTGCCATTGAACAGGCAGCACTCCTCTGTAAAGACTTCTCCCAAAAACAGCAATTTCTCAATACCGTCTACGAGCAGTTTTTTCAGGGATTCTCTGTTGAGGTAGCAGACACGCACGGTATCGTCTACACGCCGCAACCGATCGTTGATTTTATGGTGAAAAGTGTTGCGCATATCTTGGAAACTGAATTTCATAGGTCGCTGTCGGATACCGGGGTTCATATTATCGATCCGTTTGTGGGGACTGGCAACTTCATCGTCCGACTCATGCAGGATATCCAAGCGACTACACTCGAAGAGAAGTACTGCCGTGAACTGCATTGCAATGAGATTCTGTTATTGCCGTACTATATTGCGAGTTTGAACATTGAGCAGGAATACTTTCAACGGACAGGGACGTATCTGCCGTTTGAAGGGATCTCACTTGCGGACACGTTTGAGTTGTTTGAGGATCAACAGATAGCACTCTTCACACAGGAAAACACGGCACGCGTGGAGAAGCAGAAGGCGGCGGATATGTTTGTCGTTATCGGTAACCCACCTTACAACGCACAACAAATAAACGAAAACGATAACAATAAAAATAGGAAATATGAGGCAATGGACAAGCGGATTGCAGAGACGTATGTCCAAGACTCCAAAGCAACGCTTAGAAATAAACTCTATGATCCTTACGTCAAGGCGATCCGGTGGGCATCGGAACGCATTGGTGAGGAAGGCGTTGTTGCCTTTATCACAAATAACAGTTTTCTCGATGGGCTGGCGTTTGATGGCATGCGAAAGCACCTCGCTGAAGATTTTGATGCAATTTACATTCTGGATTTAGGGGGGAACGCACGGAAAGGGTTAAAGGTGTCCGATGCGAATGTATTCGGTATCCGAGTCGGTGTGAGCATCAATTTGTTTGTGAAAAATAAGGGAAAAGTATCAGAGAAACCTAATATCTTTTACTATCGTACTGATGATTTGTGGAACAGGAAACAGAAATTCGATCTTCTAAATGCGCGTCAACACACCGGTGGTATTGTGTGGAAATCCGTTCAACCGGACAACCGACAGACATGGCTGACCGAGGGGCTTCACCCCGAGTTTGACACCTTTATTCCGATGGGAAGTAAGGAAGTGAAAAGTAAGAAGGGCGGCGGAGAAGCGATTTTTAGCCTCTACTCTGCCGGTGTTGTTACCAGCCGAGATAATTTGGTATATTCGTTTGGTCTTCCACTGCTGCAAGAGCGAGTTCGGACATTTATTGAAATATACAACATCGCAGCTGACCGAAGGCGAAGGCACGATCCGAAATCACCAATTGAAAGTTTTATTGATACCACTGACTCGCGTATCAAATGGAGTCATCGGGTTAAGCAATCACTAGGTAGTGTTTACATTTTTTTAGCGGTGATAATTATAGCTGCGAAATAGACGAAACCGAGGTAGCGACAGGCATATTTATCATAACGTGTAGCCACTCGACGATACTGTTTCAATCGATGAAAAAAGCGTTCAATAAC
>CAZQIP010000313.1:0-18530 GCA_964593655.1 uncultured bacterium
TTTCTTGTGGTTGCTAATGAACGCTGCACTTTGGACGAACATGCCACCGGAACCACACGCGGGATCAAGGATGCGTCCGTGAAAAGGTTGTATAATCTCTACGATGAGTTTGACAAGCGAAGTAGGGGTAAAGAATTCGCCGCCGCGTTGCCCCTCGCTCATGGCGAAATTGCCGAGGAAGTACTCATAAACCTTCCCGAAAGCGTCTCCTTCAATGTCCATAGGGATCTGTTCCATGATACGGAGGAGTTCAAGGAGCGTGCTCTTTTCCAGACGATTGTACGTCTTCGGTAGGGCTCCATCGACCTGTGAGTTGTCTGTTTCTATTGCCTTCATAGCGTCTGTGATGGCTTGTCCGATGTTTTCACCTTCTGGCAAATTCAGTAGGTATTAAAAACGTGAATGCTCTGGCAGATAAAGTACACCGCGGGCTTGACATTCCATTCTCAGGTCGGGATGCCTGCGGCTGTTTGGATCGGAAACCTCGCTGCTGATTTCTTGTTCAGCCTGTGTAAATTTGTGATCTGCGTATCGTAAAAAGATAAGACCGAGGACAGGTGTTGAGTATTCGGATGCTTTAAGACGTGAATTGGCTCTGAGTTCATCGGCAGCACTCCAGAGTCTATTTTCTATGTCGGTGAGATTGGTGTTCATAATGTCTGTCTGTTTTCTCGGGTTATGGACTCACAACCTTGTAGAGTTCTATTTGTCCGTTACGAATCGTGTTAATGACAACGCTTTTAATCGGGTGGCGATTGGCATTGTAATGGGAAATAAACGTTGCGCCCTTGTGGTTGGTGATATTTGAAAGGGCATCGCGAACGGCAGCAGGATTGAGTGTTTGCGCTTCTTCTATGGCAGTCGCTAAGAGGGACATGGCATCATAACCCGAAGCAGCCGCGCTATCTGGTGGGGTCATAAACAGTGCTGTATAAGCCTGTACAAAGTGTTCGGCACTCGGTACTTCTGGACTAAAATCTGCGGTAAAGTAAGCTCCGTCCAACGGTGCATTATCAGTTAATGTGCTGAAAAGTTTCTGAGCTTCATCCCAACTCCCGGGCCCAAGAAAAGTTGCTTGAATACCGATTTTTCTGGCTTGCGCCATTACGAAGTGAATATCTGGAATAATTCCTGCAATATACAGCACATCGGGTGCTGCGGCTTTGATGTTTGTCAGTTGTGCATCAAAGGTGTTATCGCCAACTTGATAAACTTCACTGGCAACGATTTTCCCTCCGAGTTCCCGAAAGTTCTCTTCAAACGCTTCTGTTAGGCTCTCTGTGTAAGCGCTCTCAGTTTGACGGATAGTCGCGGCGGTTGTTGCGCTGAGTTCGGACGGCTCGATTGCGAATTGTGCCATTACCGCGCCATGGGTTGATGTCGTAGGGGCGACGAGAAAGACAAAATCTCCCGCAGCGGTCACATGATCGCCAGCGGAGCCGGGGATGATGAGGCGCTGAAGTTTCTGAACAACAGGTCCAACCGCTATGGAATTGTTTGAGAATATAGGCCCCAGAATCGCCGAAACCCCGTCTTGTTCAATTAGTGTTTTTGCGATGCGGATACTTTCCGCTGCGTCCGGGACGAAACGCGTTCCCTGATTATCTCTGACGATAAATTCAATTTGCTTGCCGAGAACGCCACCGCGCGCATTGATTTGGGTGCGAGCGAGTTCTGCCCCTTGGCCGAAACCGGTGTAGTATCCAGAGGGTTGAATCACACCAATTTTAACAGTAGAGACAGCATCAGTGGCGGGAACATCAGGGACAATCACCCGTTTCACGCGTTCGCATCCTGAGATAGATATGAATAAAATTGCGATTAGGGTTAGGAAAATATTTGTTTTCATTATTGACTCCTTGTCTGAAATGGAAATTGTTCCGCAACGACGAATCGGTCATCTGTTTCAGGTGAGCGGTAGATAAGACTGATCGCATCCACTTCACATTGTATCGGCTCCCATTCAGTTTGGAGACGCTGCTGTTGGGTCTGCAAGGAACGGTGCTGGAATTGTCCAACTGAGAGGTGTGGGTGGAATCCACCGGCAAAACGTGCTGTATCATCGTAGTCGGGAAGATGCTGCAGCAGTATAGTGTGCAACCGCACGATTTCGGCCGCCGGTTCAGGAACGAGAAACATTGTACACGAGTTTCGGTGCTGAAAAGCGTCAAAGCGAGCGAGTTCAATGGGAAAGGGCGGGACCTGTTGTGCGGCTTCTGTGAGCGCGGGCGTGATTTCTGCGAAATCGTGTCGTTCTGCGAATGGATAGAGCAGCGTTATATGGGGCATCCACCGCCTGAAGTTTCGGTCGTGAATCCGGCGGATGGTTTGGATGGGTGGCTGCACGGTTTCTGGTGGGATAAGTACAACGGCTGTGGTGTGTGTTTTGTATGGCATAAATAAAATAATGGCTGTCGGTGGTCAGCAGTCAGCAATCAGCGACCGACGGACATCCCCCATCGTCCGCCGTCAACGTGTAGTGTCTGCCCTGTAATGTAAGAGGCATCGTCACTGAGGAGGAAAGCGATAGCAGAGGCGACCTCTTCTGGTTTGGCAAGCCGTTTCATGATACAGGAAGTAATTGGTGTTTCCGCTAACTCCTTTTTGCGGGCGGTAGGGTCGGGTGCGTTGCCGAAGTGCATCTCGGTAACAATCCACCCTGGGGCGACGGCGTTAACCCGTATGCCGTATTCGACAAACTCGGATGCCATCGTTTTGGTGAGAGAGACAAGCCCTGCTTTAATAGCATCGTAGACCCACTGTCCAGGTCTACCGAGAAACCCGCCCTCGGATGAGAGGTTAACAATCGCGGCACCCTCTTTTTTCAGCAACGGCAACAGATGTTGTGTCATCAGTACCCAACCTCGGAGACCGATTGCGGTTTCAGGCTCCCAATTGGGTAGCCATGCACCGTCTTCAATCTTGCCGGTTCTTAAAATAGCGGCGTTATTGACGAGGCCGTGCAGTGCGGAAAACTTTTCGGTAACAGCAGTGGCAGCAGCGATGACGTTTTCATCATCAGCAAGATCGACCTCTATGTAGGTGGCTTTACCACCTGTTTCTTGGATTTCGGAGACTGCTCTGTTCGCCATTTCTGCGTTGTTGTCGGCGATGATGACATCCGCTCCTTCGGCTGCGAGACGGTTCGCGGTTGCTCTGCCGATGCCGGAGGCACCGCCTGTTATTAATGCGACTTTATCTGTGAAACGGATTGTTCCCCATGGGTTTGTTTGCATTCGTTGCTAATCCTTTTATTTGGCTGTCAGAAATCGCGAGCGCAGCTCGCTCCTACGGGAGATATAAGATTTTTTTATACGCCTGCGGCGAAACCTCCATCGACAAGCAAGGAAGCACCGGTGATCCATTCTGCGTCGTCGGAGGCGAGGAAAACAGCGGCACGTCCGATGTCTCTCGGTAGACCAAAGCGCGGCAAAGCGGTTTTTTTCAGTGCATCTTCGATCTGTTCTGGCGTGAGATAATCTTGGATTGCCGTCTCAATATAACCGGGACAGATGGCGTTGACGGTTATCCCGTCCTGTCCGATTTCCAAAGCGGTATCCCGAACCATATTGACAACAGCGGCTTTCGCGGGGGCATACGCGGGGCCTGCGCCGCCACCATAAGCGTGAACAGAGGCGATCTGGATAATCCTTCCAAATTTTGATTGCTTTAGATGCGGGATTGCGAGTTTCGTTGCGACGAAAACGCCGCGGAGGTTGACTCCGACGACTTTGTCCCAATCGTCAATTGAGATATCCTGCGCGCCACCGGGGATGTGGATACCGGCGTTGTTGACGAGAATATCAAGTCCACCGAAATGGTTAACGGTTTGCTTGATTGCGTCAGCGACCTGCGATGCGTCGGCGACATCGGTTTGGAGGAATAGACCCCGCGCGCCGAGTTTTTCAATCTCTGCGACGGTTGGGGTTGTGACATCGGTTTCGTGATATTTGCCGCGCAGGGGTGTCTCTTGCTTATCTACGACGGCGACACACGCGCCCTCACGGGCGAATTCAAGTGCGATGCCGCGCCCGATACCCGAACTCCCGCCGGTTACAATGCAAACACGATCCTTGAGTAACATTAGCGTCTTTCTCCCCAAAATCTCAATCTGTCAACATTATACCGTATCTTCCAAAATCTTTACAACGTTTTCTGCGATGCGTTCCACTAATTGATGTGCTTTGGCGTTTAGTTTTTCTACACAGGTACCATCCCTACGGGATTCAAGAGGGGTTTGAAGTTTTCAAGGCTCCTACGGAGTATCCGGTTCGGTTGCGATGCAGATCGCATCTGGGCGTGTACGCCGCAAAACCGAACCTACCGGGCCTGGGGCTGAGACGGTTATTTCTAAAATTGAGGCTTATGGTACGCCGCAAAATCGCACCTACCGAGTAGCGTCAAACATTAGAAATAAGACCTGCCGAGTGAGTTGCCGACCCCGAAGGCGTTGTAAGGTGTCCCCGCTGGTAATGTTCGGATGCCCCAGGTTTCAGTTGTTGCGTCATAGCCGACCCCCATTGAAACTGCAGGCTCTTGGATGAGACTGACTTGGAAGGTGAAGTCTTGACGGACGTTGTCGTAAGGTGGTTCGCGTTTAATACCGATGCGACTCCAAGAAATCCGGAGGTTCCAATCGTGTAGGTTCCGCGTCATACTTAAACGTTGTTGATAAAACTGTCCATCAATCGGATAATAGATGAGACTGGCATTAAATTCGAGGTTTCGGCTCAACCGGTACCGTCCGGTAGCCGTGATAGAGCGGGATGCCCGCCTTGCAGTATGCCTTTTGCTAAAAGAACTACCAATACTGACGTTCCAAGACTGTCGGGTGTAGCGGATGTTAGAACGGAACCCGACCATCTTAAACTGTTTTCCGTCATCTGGATGCGGATTCGGATCGTGTGTGAAACGGAAGGTCATGTTAAGGTTTCGACTCGGAAGCGGCACGATCGTAAAATCGCTCTCAATCGGTTCAAACTGCCGTTCATATAACGGATCAAATTCTGTGAAATCGGCAGTCAGACGCGTATCAAAATACATGATCCGATGCGCGGATTGGCTCCGCCGGGTTTTGATCTCAATGCCCGTGTTGAAACTATAAGTCAATCGTTTTCGCTCATAGAAATAGGTGCTGGGCCCGAAGGGATAGAGGTTATCATCTCTATCAACAGCGGGTTGGTAATCATACCGGAGTGAGGATTGAATTTCGTGCCGTAATTTCCGCAGCCTTGGGATAAAACTGACGTTGTAGATACGAAAGAGGGTATTGGTAGCCGATCCGTTAAAACTCAAAACGCTCCGAAAAATGTTCTTGTTTTGATCCTGGTCTCGGTCGTGCCAAACTGTATTTGAGTTGAGGTTGAGGTTAAGCTGCAATTCCCGTAAAGGCGTAATAAGGAGCGTTGATTGTTTGCGGATATCAAACCCGAGGTCCATCGTTTTCAGGAACACATCTCTTTCTTCTTCGCTATCTTTATTGCGAAATACCTCTCTAAAGAAGTTTCCGAGTTCAATATCCAGGTCAACACTTGTGCTTTCAAGCGTTGGAAACGAGAACATCGAAAGGAATGGCTCCTCTGTTTGGAGTTTTTCAGCCACCGTTAACATGCTGTCGTTGAGGGTAGAAAAGAGTGGAAACGCGCTGAGGCGCATCCGTGAAAAGTTCACGGTTAATCGGGGAAGTTTCTGTAACGACCTTGTGCCTTCACCAGTAAAATCGTGGATGTGGCGGATTTCAAGTCTACTTGTGATGTCTCCAATAGTCTCTCGTGAAAACTTCAGGTTTCCGTTTTCGTCAAGATCTTCAAGATCAAAGGTGGATAAACCGGTTCCATAAGTGAGTAGCGCAAAAGAATTGAGTGTGGATTGATTCGGAAGTTGGTATTCTTCTTTATAACTCTGGGATCGAAGTTCTGTTCTGCCACTGAAACTGATGGGTCTTCGCCCCTCTTGGCGGTTATCCCACGGTGTATAGATAGAATGTGTATGCGCCCATCGCGCAATCAGATTGTTCCCGGTTCGGACAGCACTTTGTCGCTGAGCAGAATAAACATCTTTAGCATAGATATAGAGGTCGCCGCGATAGGTCCGCTTTCTATCAACTTTGATGAGTCGAAAAGATTTCTTGGTCTGAATGGGTCGCCTACTCAGGTCGCCGGCATACAAGTTTTGCGCTTCCGAGGCAACCGGACTCGGGTCCTCCCACCGTCCACGGAATCCGTGCTTCCGATAAATTTTAAGTTCCTCTTCCTCTGCCGCTGTTTCTTCACCTTCTCCGTCTTCTTCTGTAGTTTCTTCGGTGGCTACGCCTTCGGAATCGGCTTCGTTTTGATTAGGAGCTGCGCCGTTCTGTTTGTCCGCCTCCGTTTCGTTCTGCTCGTTGTTCTGTGCGCCATCAACATCATCTGTTTCGTTCCGTTCAACGTTTTGTCCATTATCAATATCAGCAGCATCAGACTCTTGAACCGGTGCTGCCTCAACGGGGGAGGTATCGGTTTCTTGTGGCTGAATAGCCTCAGTAGTCTCTTGTGTTGTTTCATCGGTGTCAGCCCCGTCCTCGGTCTCTTCAGGTGCTGGATTCATTACGCCTTCGTAAAAGGTCTCCCATTCTGCTTCAAATTCCTCTGCGACCGCCTCAAAGGTAGGTGTTTCTTCTTTTTTGATTAATTGGAAGATGTAGAGTCCTTCAGGCATGCTAACGGGTCGGCGCTCAATGATGTCTCCAGGTTTCTTTAAACGTCTGACAGAGGACTGCCAAGAAGATTCCATCTCGTTTAACGGCAGTCCTTCACCGTCATTGACTTCGGAGACCGTCGGTTGCGCGACGTCAACGAATTCATCGGAAAGCGTTTCCATTATGTCCGCGGATACCTGCACGAGTTGTTCAAAGGGTTCACCTTCGTGTGCGCGTTTGAGCATATCATCTGCTAATAGACGGAGAGCGTCCTTTGTATCATCGCTTGCCGTAACAGCGATGTCAATACGCCGGAGTTGAATCTCGCGCTCACCATAGACATCAATAACGTGCTCGGCTTTGAGGATGTGAAACGCGGATTCGGTTTGGACGATAGCACTCATTTCGCCCTCTTGTAATGCAAAGGCGGCTTCTTCTAAAGCGGGATCAAGCTTAGGTTCACCTTCCTCATCAACTTCACCGCGAGCCAGAAAACCGAGGTCGCCGCCATCGTAACGGGTATCCGAATGGTCGGAATCACGTTGTGCGATCTCGGCAAAGTCTGCGCCTTCTTCTTGAAGTTGCTTGAGAAGATCTTCCGCCTTCTCTTTGGCACGGTTAACATCGGCATCAGTGATTTTATATTCCAGGAAAAGCTGCTTCAACCAATAGCGATCGTATTCACCATCAAGTCGGTCCTGTAATTCTTGGGCTTTTTCTTGCAACTTGGTCCGTTGGTTAGGGGCCACATCCGGCGGGATAGGGATATAAATTTCTTGGAATTTTGTATCCGAGAACCGATACTTTCCTTCAAAACCGTAACCTTGTCCTCGTCGCGCGCTTCTATCGTAAAGCAGCGCACCGTCATAACGGCGTTTACGTGCAATAGGTTGGATGATACTGAGATAGGGCCCTTGGTAACTATCAGTTCCGAGTTTGACGATAATCTTTGCGACTTTTCCTTTACGAAGGTCCCGGCGAATCGCTGGGAAATAGAAGAGCGGAAACCCACCAATACGCAAAACGATGTTTTTGGCGATCAACTCCTCATTCATTCGGACAATAACTTCGGTGACGCTGAAATAGTAGTGTGGGTGTTTCAGTGAACAGGTGGTCAGCATTGCGCCTCGGATATAGGAGCGGTTTTCCTCTATTTTAAAGATTTCACTCCCACCGAAGTACCAGGGGTCGCTGTATGTAAAGCCGTTGCGGGCGATGCCTTTTTTCGTTTCAAGGTTGAAGATGAGTTCATCAGAGTAGGTTTCTTCATTGCCGACTTTGAGATGAACGTTGCCGGATGCCCGCAACAGATTCTCGTCGAAATCTGCCCAGACATGATCCGCCCGCAAAATGACATTTTCGTGTTTGATGAGTGCATTGCCGTGAATTTGAACGAAATTATCGACAATAGACATATCGTCGCCATCGCCGATGACCATCCCTTCTTCGGGTATATCAGTCTCCGGATTCAACCGTTCCGAACCATTTTCTTCTTCTTGCGCCTGTTCCTCGGCATCGGGGGTTTCCGCCTCAGTATCAGGTGGTTCAGAGGGTTCTTCGGCATCGGGGGTTTCTACTTCGGCAGCAGGTGGCTCAGAGGGTTCTTCGGCATCAGGGCCCTCTCCCTCAACGGCAGGTGGTTCAGAGGGTTCTTCGGCATTGGGAGCTTCAGTCTCAGCAGCAGGCGGCTCAGGCGGTTGGGCATCTTGCGCTATAACCCCCTGCATTGGGGAAAAAAGATAGGCAATGATTAATATGGCTGCCGCTATGCCTGCACGCTTCAGCATAAAGACAAGCAATGCGCATATTCGCGACGGAAGGTCTGTTTTGTAAAGGTACACTGCGTTGGCATATTGATGCTGGTGATGAATTGGCAAATCGGACTCGCTCTTTCTCACAGGTTTCTTACTCTTTTAGATTAATTTTCACGTAGGCATTTTCAAGCAATTTATTGGTGTATGCGTCCCATTCTTCCTGAAATCGCTGTTGGCGGAGTATTACAGTAATCTGTGTTTTCTCCGCCTCAGTCAGGCCGGGACTATCTCGTTCGTCAACTTTGAAGATGTGGTGTCCAAGTTCCGTTTCGTAGGGTTGACTATAGCCGCCGGATGCCAGTGGCTCAACGACTGCTCGCGTTTTAGGATTGAGTTCGGATAAGGATCGGATGCCGAGATCTCCCCCGTTTTCACGCGTTTCATCATCATCCGAATGTGCCAATGCGAGTTTACTAAAATCTTCACCTGCCTCCAATTTTGCGTAAACTTCGTCAGTCTGCTTGCGTGTTTCTTGTATAGCCGCCGGG
Source organism: uncultured bacterium (assembly GCA_964593655.1). GTDB lineage: Bacteria > Poribacteria > WGA-4E > WGA-4E > WGA-3G > WGA-3G. The sequence goes on from CAZQIP010000313.1 coordinate 8,979, forward strand.
CTCGGCACCAAGGGGACAATGAAATAGCGAAATTCAATGATCTCGTCAGTTTTATTTTCAACTGTGAAAACATAGAGCCCTCTGTCCCCTTCAATAGGTTCACTGAGTGTACCTATCGTCAAGTTTGTGAGTGAATCCTGGAAGATTTTCGGAAATTTACTGAGTTCTTCGGTGGAAGCTTTTATGAGATCGCCTGTCTGCTTGGAAGTATCATAACGTTTTGCGACCTCTTCAAACGTCGCGCCCCCTGTTTGGATCTCATTAAGTGCTTTTTTGACGTTTTCATAAGCGGCATCGCGGTCCGCTTGATTGGGTTTAAAGGCGATAAAAATGTGTCGTAAATGGACTTTATCCGCTTTAGTTGACAATTGATCTCGATTTTCTTCAAAGAATTTTTGGATTTCACTATCACGTATCTGTAATCGTGGCACAATTCTACCCATAACGAGTTTCTCGGTTTTGAGGTTCCGCTCCGACTGTTCACGAAATGCGACGAGCGTCATACCTTCTCGGTTCAACTGTCTCTTAAATTCTTCGTCGGTCTCAATTTGATATTTATCTTTAAACTCTTTGACGTACTGTTCTACCTCTGTTTCAGTGACAGTAATCCTCAATGTCAACGCTGCTTCCAAAAGTAGCATTTGCCGGATAAGCCTGTCCAACAATTCAGATCGTTGGCGTTCAGCCTCATTGAGTGCCTCGCGCTCGCTAAAGCGATAAACTTGTTGGAGTTCCATTGCGCGCTGATTCACTAAGACATCAAGTTCGCGCTTAGTTACAACATCGTCGTTGACGTAAGCAACGATTCTATCAAATGTGCGCGCGTGAACGCTTGAGATACCACCACTGATGATAAGAAGGACGATCAGGGTGAGATAGAACCCTTTTGTATACAGCATGTGCCTGCTCCTTTTTAATGGTTGTCAGTTATCAGTTATCGGTTATCAGTTAAGAGGGTTCTGATTAAACCATATCGCTCTTGTAACTAACAACTGACAGCTAACAACTGACAACTACTGACAACTGAAAGGTTTTTCGCAGAAAAACCGAACTGACAACTATTCTTCTGGTTCTGTCTCTGCGGGTGCTTCCTCTGATTCCGATTCTGCGGGCGGTTCTTCGGGTTCTGCCTCTGGAATCCGATCAATATAGGTTTTGACCTCGGCACGCTCGCGGAGTTTGCTGATCCATTCCGTCATAAGTGCCTCTCGTTTTTCGCGATCAGCTTTCCGCACGACACTCTTACGGACATCCTCATCGTCAAAGGGTTTTTGGTATTCATCGCGCGCCTCGTCCTTCCGGAACATCATGAAGTATTTCTGTCCTTGGACTTCGACTTCAATAACGTCATCGTGGATTTGACCGATCTCAGCAGAGAAGGCCGCGTCCAAGAAGGGTTCTGTTCCGGTGGGATAGGAATCACGACTGAAGTAATCGGTGTCCCCCGGAGCGGATGCGTTGGCACCAGGACCGACGAGTTCGCCTCGGTCAGAGAGTTCTTGTGCGGCTTCAGCGATGTCTTTACCCTCTTTGATTTGCGCGGAGACTTCACCAGCCCGTTCTTTATCTATGAGGGTGATACACAAAAGCTTCACTTGCGCGGGACGGACGTATTCCTCTTTGTGTGCTTCATAATACGCCATATAATCGGCTTCAGACAATGTGAGTTTATCGTCAACTTCTTGGGTGGTAATTCTTTTAACCATCAACTCATGAAGATAGTCCTGAACCTTCTTAAGAATGTCTGGATCTTCGTTAAGTTTATGATCGCGAGCGAGATTGAGAATCAAGCGACTTTCCGCCATAAGGAGCATGTATGTCTCCAGTCCCTCTTTGTCCTGATACTGGCGTTGCTTGTATTCTGGGAGTTCGCTAATCTCTTGCATCATCTCCTCAAGGGTGATGCGCTGTTTACCATTCCACTCAAATTCAGCGATAACTGTTCCGTCGGCTCCGATGGCCTTGTCGCCGCAACTATAAAAGATGGGGTGTGTGGCAAGGATCCCCAGTAAAAGTAAAGGGACGACCGGCAGTCGAAGCGTGCAATCTATTCTACCCATGGCTTGGGCAATTCTTGTGAGCATTTTCAATTTTGACTCCTTTTTCGACCTAACGCTGTGGTTAGGGACATTGCTTCCACAAATGGAAATAGGCTACTGTTCTGACTCCTCGGTCTCCGCTTCCTCAGGTTGCGGTGGCGTTGGAATATTCTCAGCGTAGGTTTTCAACTTGCCTTTTTCGGAGATCTCAGCGACCCATTCATTGATGCGCTCGCGTTTCTTTGTACGCTCAACAGTTCTTTCAATATCGCTTTTGACCTCGTCAAATTCCTTCTGTCGTTCGGGTTGATGTTCCTCTTTCCGGAAGATAAGGTAGAAGGTTTCGTCGTTGACATCGATTTCAAAGACAGCATCTGTCATTTCGCCAACTTCTTGAGCGAAAACAGCTTCTATGAACTCTGTCCAGCGCGCTGAAGAGGATTTTGTGAAGAAGTAGGTATTACCCGGATCCTCTGGGTCAGAGCTGCCGGGTCCGTTTGCAAGTTTTCCTGCTTCGGAGAGTTCCTTCGCCATCTCAACGATGTCTTTTCCTGCTTTAATAGCATCAAGCGTTTCGTTAGCGAGGTCTTCATCATCGAGAGTTATGCAGGTTGCGCGAACTTTTTCATCCTCAATGTACTCGCTGAGATTCTCCTGATAGTGTGCCATGAGGTCGTCAGTCGTATAACTGACCTTGGCATCAACTTCCATTTCGGTTAATTTCTCAACCATGAGTTGGTGGGTGTAGTCATCGAGTTTCTTGAGGTGTTCCGTGAGTTTATCAAACGCCTCATCAGCCGCGCGGAGAATTTTGAGCCGTTCGTCTATTAATTCTTCAAGATATTCGGCTTTATCCGCTCGACTCTTATAGTTCTGTTGACGGTAAACCGGTAATTCTGCGATTGCAGCGTTTAAGTCCGCCAACGAAATTTGATGTGTGTCGTCGTTCCATTTGTACTCGGCTACAATCACCTGGCTTTCGTCGATATCAGATGCTGGCTGCTCATGGCTATCCGATTGAACGAACTTCCAGGTCAAGAGACAGGTCACGGCGACAACTACAAAAATAGTAATCGTTTTTTTCATGTGTTAAAATTTCCTTTCGTTAGAATTTGACAAATTTAGGATTTACGCATTTTTTCCATGAAACGTTATGTTCCGAAATCGGGGTTACAAATCCCTCCTACAAGAGAGGATCGGGGTTACAACCCCTCCTACAAAGGGAATATTACATGTCAACAAACAACTTGAGCGTTTGTTGTAATTCGGTTAATAGATTCACTCCAGTTATCCCCGGCATCCGAATTTTGAGTTGTGCTGGCGGTTGCAACTGAAGGTTGCTATTTTGGTGGATTATCTCAATGAATTTCTTCACATTAATTCTCGGTTTCTGTTCGTCAAAGGTAACCTTTACCTGCTCTTTTCCAGCGACGATCGCAGTAATACCGAGATTTTGGCTGAGTTGCTTTACACTGGCAATTTCAAGTAGCATCTCAGCGGGTTCAGGGATCGCGCCATAGCGGTCCTGAAGTTCCTCGCGAAGTTCTTTCAATGCAGGAGCGTCTTTCAAACCTGCGATTTTCTTATAGATGGAGACTTTCTGGCGGCTATCGGGTACATAATCATCGGGAAGATAGGCTTCTACTGGCAGGCTAATTCGTGTTTCCAGTGTCTCCTCAACCTTCTCACCTTTTAGAGCCATCACTGCTTCTTCAAGAAGTTTACAATAAAGTTCATAGCCAACAGTGATGATATGTCCATGCTGCTCAGCGCCGAGTATATTTCCGGTGCCGCGAATTTCTAAATCCCGAAGGGCAATTTTAAAACCTGAACCGAGGTCAGTGAATTCCTCAATAACGCGAAGTCGTTTTTGGGCGCCCTCCGTAATGGCTCGGTCTCGTGGATAGAATAGATAGCCATAAGCCTGAACGTTGGCACGTCCGACGCGTCCGCGTAACTGATAGAGTTGCGCTAAACCGAGTGCGTCGGCGCGATTAATCAGGATCGTGTTAACGTTCGGGATATCGAGTCCTGATTCAATAATCATTGTACAAACGAGTATATCGTGTTTGTGGCGGACAAACTCAAGCATAACGGATTCTAATTCACGTTCTGGCATCTGTCCATGTGCGACAGCAATGCGTGCCTCCGGCACGAGTTCCTGAAGGGTTATAGCGATATTCTGAATATCTTGAACCCGGTTGTGAACGAAAAAGAGTTGTCCGCCGCGCGCTAATTCCGTTGTGATTGCTTCTCGAATGACTTCGCTATCGTAAGGCATCACAAACGTTTGGATCGGCAATCGATCTGGTGGTGGCGTATTAATAACGCTGAAATCCCGTATACCGACAAGCGACATGTGGAGTGTACGTGGAATCGGTGTAGCCGTCAGTGTAAGCACATCGATAGTCTCTTTAAATTGTTTAATTTTTTCCTTATGCTTAACACCAAAACGATGCTCCTCGTCAACGATGAGGAGTCCGAGATTCTCAAATGCCACTGTCTTGGAAAGCAGACTATGCGTGCCAATAACAACATCAATTGTCCCTTTTGCTAACCTTTCCTTGATCTGTTTAATCTCCCTCGGGGTCCGAAACCGGTTGAGCATCTCAATATTGATAGGGAAAGATTGAAATCGTTTCTCAAAGGTATCATAGTGTTGGAGTGCAAGAATCGTTGTTGGTACGAGAATTGCCACCTGCTTTTCAGCCATAACGGCTTTGAAAGTGGCACGCAAAGCGACTTCCGTTTTTCCATATCCAACATCACCACAGACAAGCCTATCCATCGGTCGTTCATCTTCCATGTCAGCTTTAACGTCCTCAATCGTCTGGAGTTGGTCATCGGTCTCTTGATAAGGGAAGAGTGCCTCAAATTCGGTTTGCCAGGGCACCTCAGCCGGAAAGCTGTATCCTTTTCGGGCTTGTCGAAGGGCATACAAGTTGAGCAGTTCATCCGCCATCTGTTCAATAGATTCTTTAACACGTCCCTTTCGTCGATGCCACGCTGTGCCACCGAGCTTGTCGACGCGCGGTTTATGCGCGTTGTCTTTGCTCCCGATATATTTCTGAACGAGGTCTACTTGATAGGTAGGCACATAGAGGATATTATCATCGTTATATTTAAGGATCAGAAAATCTTGTGATTTTCCGTCAATGGCTAACCGGCGTATCCCGTCATAGATAGCAATACCGTGGGAAACGTGGACAACATAATCTCCGACTTTCAGATCAATCAGGCTAAGAATCGGTGTGCCATCTGTAGGCGGACGGTGTCGGATGGGACGGCGTTGGCGATTTCCGAAGAGTTCGTCTTCAGAAATAACCATAAGATTTAGCTGTTCGTTGAGAAACCCCTCACTGATTGCCCCGACACTGATGTCAATATCTGGTGGAAATAAGTCGCGCTCGGCTAAGATCTCAGTTACGCGTTTTGACTGCTGCGGCGTTTCGCAAAAAAGATGGATTCGTTTCCCCGCGACTACCCATGTTTTAACCTGATTGATGATGGTTTGATAGTTGCCAGATGGTAGTGCGAGCGGTTTCATTTCAAAATGCAGCGGTGCCAATTGACTCTCGGTAATTTCACGCGGTGGTGCCAAAGATGATGAGATGACGGGATACCTCTCTAATTCTGTGGTAAGCAGTTCAAAGGAGGCTAAGAGACTCTCCGGTGGCACCATGAGGCTGGATTCATCCATCTTTTTTTGATATAATTCCTGCGTCCGTTCGTGCATTTGTGAAGCTTCGCGCTGTTGCCACTGTGGTTCTATCAAGCAGACAATTGTATCATCGGAGAGATAGTCTGTCAGCAATTCGGTTTCCGGGACAAGCATCGGTAAAAACGCCTCTATTGCCTCATTGAGAGGAGAGTCTTGAAGCGGATATTGAGGCGCTGCTGCTTTTGTCAAGTGTTGTGTGACTTCCCGGACCGTATTTATCAGTTGGGGTGTGGGTCGTGCCTGAATGAGTGAATCTGTTTGGGCGCGCCAATGTTCAACGGATATATCATCGGAAAGTACTTCTCGCAGTGGTGTCAGGGTAACCGATTGAATCGATGCCGTTGAACGTTGCGATATCGGATCGAAGGTGCGGATGGTATCAATTTCATCTCCGAAAAATTCAATTCGGACTGGGGTATCGGTTGTAAGGGGATAGACGTCAAGGATATCGCCTCTGCGTGCGAACTCGCCTTTGACCTCGACAAGTTCAACGCTCTGGTATCCACCGCGAATAAGCATAGCTGCGACATCGTCGGGATCTATCTCGTTGCCGAGATTAAGGGCACGGCAAGCGTCGGCAAAATGCTGTCGGGGCGGAAGTTTATAAAGCATCGCTTGGGTTGTGGTTACGACGATGCTCCGTTGTCGCTGTAGCAGCCGTTGGAGACACCCCACCCTGTCTGCGACAGTGTTTTTAGGAGGCGCGATGCCGTCAAAAATTTTGCGGTGCCAACTGGGGAAGAAATTGATATCGGATTCTGAAGCGGGGGCGGGTGTCGTTTCTAAAGTCGGGTAGGCTCGGTATGTACAGATTTCCGCCATCACCTGTTCGGCTTCACGATGTGAAGGAAGCACAATTAGAAAGGATTTCTTCGGAAAATCGTCAATTAGCGTTGCGAGGAGATACGCAGTCGATGCGTTTGCCAATCCTCTAAGCCAAGGGAGTTTCTTGCCATCTTTGAGGCGCGCCACCAACGTTTGGTAATTTTCTGTTTCACGTAAAAGTTCTATCACTACTATTTTCCTTGACAAGCCACCAGCGGTTTTGCGGCTCCAAAACATTTGTTATTCATAGGACTTACGCGCAACCCAGATATTGAAACAGGAAAAGACGGAAGGAAGGGAAGGATGGGAGACCGCCCACTATGCTTCCACACTCCCGATCTTCCAGGCTTCCAATCCTGCAAGCAACGAAAGGATCTGGCGTAAGTTTTCTTTGTGCTCTAATTTGCTATTTCAATCTCCGTTAAAGTGGCTTTTATCGCGCCTATTTTGCTCTCTGTCTCAATTTTGACAGGTAACCGTCGTTCATCATCTGTAATCCAGAAGCGGCCGCCTTCTGATGTGCGTAACACAATTGTTCTAACATTACCTAATTTTTTATTTTTAACGAACTCTCTGCGTTCAAAGGTGAGTGTCGCTTTCAACACCTTTCCTTTAACAAGGAGCGGAAAGAAATAGGTTCTACCGAGCACAAGTTGCTTAGAACGTAGGAAGTAGATAAGGGAGAGTTCATCTTGTGTGCCAGGTGGTATTTCAAGGACTTTTGCCTCGCGTTTTTCCTGTGCTTTTGGTTTTGGACGCGAAACCTTTTCATACTCCGCTTTACCCTCACGAAAATTGATTTTGACAACCGCTTGATATTTCCGGTCCTGCACATAATTCTGAAAGCGGATCGGTGAAAGTGTTGTCGGATTTAGATACGTTTCTTGCTGATTTTGGAACTTATAGAACCTGAAAAGTGCCCGGGTTTTCATTTCCGATTGGATACGATAAACATCTGTACCATTAACGACTTTTTCTTCAACAATCCAGTCTGTCCGTTTGCCAGCGGGCAATTTTTTCAAACTAATACTGTATGTTAATTTTTCACCGACTTGAAGCGGACTCGGGACAATGCCCTTGGCATCAACAAGAAACAGAGAATTATCGCTTAAGGCGATGTTCCCGACGAAGAGCAGTGCAAAGATGATTAGGTATTTTGCATAACGCACGCTTTTGTCCTCGCAATTGGTATGTTGAAATAAAAGTCTTCTGCGGCAATTTTAGAATCTATGGGTGAAAACCAGAGATTGAAAGCCACTATCTGTTTGTTGCACCTGCAGCGAAAATCTTCGGTTATTATAGGCTTCAGCGGTTTTAGGTGCATCAAGGATATTCCAGATATGAATCCCGATGCCAGTTGCGAGGAAAATACCGCTGAAAAATGCATGATTTTTCATGCGCGTACGCCCTTGGTCATACGTTAAGAATTCGCCGGTCCGAACATCTTGGAACCCAGTCTCAAATACCGCTTGTTCGTTATAATGCAGGGCGCGAGCGATGTTATACCCAGCAAGCGCGAAAGTGCCTAACTCAACGGTTAGGAACAAGGTTGCTTTTGTGTAATTACCGGCATAAGCCTGTCCCAATCCGGGCATAAAAGTTGATAACCGCTTTGCTTTTTGGAGGTCGAGTTCAGGGTAGTATCGCTCTGGATGCGACCGAAATAGTGCGTAATTCTGTTCTGTCTCAGGCTCATCAACATAACCGGGAACAAACGGTAGCGGTCTCTGGCTGGTGGTGTCAGGTTCCGTAGTCGCAGTGGCATCCGTCTCAGTCGATGAGGTTTCAGCAATTACACTGACAACTCCAATGCTCAGAAAGATTACGAATGTAAAAAATATGTATAATAGAGGCAACAGGAATGTCGCCTCTCCATCTTTTTTCATGAAGCTCACTCCTTATCACGGACGTTTGAGAGAGGGTGCCAATTGTACGTTTCCAGGATCGGTCTGGTATGCCCAATCGAAAAGGACTGCATCCTCATAAAGTTCACGCACGTGAATCTTTGCGAAGTTATTATCAGGTGTATTGATGGCATAGACATGTCCGTCAATAAGTTCGACAAATAACTCTACATATCCGTCTTTCGGTACTACATCTACGGCATCAAGGTTTTCGTGGTATCCCAAGTCTTGCATGAACGTTTCATTGTCAGAGTAGAGGTAAGTAGCGTTGCGTTCAGCATCAAAAGCAAAATAGACATCGGTTGCTGGAGTGTCCCATGGCACACTCCCTTTTTCCGGTCGCGAAAAATCGAACCCACTTCTTTCTGGGAAAATATTATAATCATCAAGCGTGACATTTCGTCCTTCTGGCCGCGGCGTATCCCAAGCGTCTTCGGGGCTGAGTTCGCTTTCATTTTCGTGAATGTCATAAGCGGAGACGGCGTAGAAGTAGGTTTCTCCGTTTTGGACAGTTTTATCTACATAGCGGGTTGTGTTTTCTGAAACGTCTGCGAGACTATCAAAATTGGTGCCGTCTTGTCCGCGCCAGACCTCATAACCTGCTAAGTCATATTCACCATTAGGGTACCACTCAATGATAACCTGTTCGTCGCCTGTGATAGTCCTGACACCGCGTGGCACAGCGGGGGGTTCATTATCTCTATCGTCCTCAGTATCAATATAACATCCGCTGATAGCACCAGATATTAGTGCGACTAACAGAAGTGCGAGAATCTCGTTGATTTTGGTTAACATGTATCTATATCCTCCAGAGTTTATGTTTAAACGTCTGTAACGGATATACTCCTAAATGCGTTGACAGGTTCCTTATTAAATATTATCACAAAAGCCTTGAAAATGCAAGACAAAATTTTTTAGAAGCCGTCAGCGAAATAGTTGTCAGTTATCAGTTACCAGTCATCAGTCGGATCCATTCAGTTTTTCCGTTAGTTTATGTCTGTGATCACTTTCTGTGCTTATTTAGCAGGGCACCTCGGATTTTTCATTTTAAACCCCCTAAATC
>CAZQIP010000314.1:0-36407 GCA_964593655.1 uncultured bacterium
TTCAGGGAGTGCCCAAGTCGTTACATCATCTCCGCCTACACCCACCAACGCAGGGGTTACTAATTTTTTCTCTTCCATCAAAATATCTCCTTGTGTGCTACAGATAAGGAGTCAAATCCCACAGAAGAATAGACCCATCAAAACTCGCACTCGCCAAAAGTTCATTATTCGGTGAAAAAGCGACTGCTTGCACGTCTGTTGCGTGTCCCCAGAATGTGACAATGTGCTTACCAGTCCCAACTTCCCACAAACAGATAGGCACCTTTTCCATCCCTGTTTTCCAAGCAGCCCCGAATGCAAGGTATTGCCCACAGTCCGAAAATCTCAACGAATACACATCCTGACACCCCTCCGGCAGTAGTAATCGCTTATAGATTTCACAGCGTTTGAGATCCCACAACAAAATACCTGCCGGGTCTTCCGCACCGCACGCTAAATATGAACTACACGGAGAATAGGCGAAATCAGATGCCCACAGAAAAGGGAGTTTCGTCAGGATTTGGCGATGTTTGACATCCCACAAGATAATGTTTTTCCCACTGAAAATGCCAGTAAGGTATTGCCCACACGGAGAAAACGTTCCGATGTCCCCAAATTCATTGCTTGGAAATTCGTGTATCTCTTCGCCACGTTCCACATCCCAGAGTCGGACATTTGGTCCATATTGAGCGTCACTTATGAGGAGTTTTCCATCTGGACTGAACATCAGTTTCCAAACCTGATCAGAATCATCGGTTGGTGTCTGGAGTGGATGCCTGAACGCATGTAGCTTGTTTCCACTTTGCACATCCCATACTATTAGGTTACCGCCTTCGTGTGCTGATGCTAACTTACCGTTTATCGGTGTAAATGCAGCCACACGCGCAGGTTCGTTATCGATGAATTCAGCAATTGGTGACCCGCAACTTCCAACTTTCCAAAGTTTGACGGTGTTTTTATGAATACTGGTAACGTAAAGTTCTCCTTCAGAAGAGACATGAATGTGCTGATTTTTCGCTGCTGATTCTGTTGGGATCGCTCGGCGTGCCTGTTTGCTTTCAATATCCCATAACAGGACGCTACCGTATCTGTATTCCGCCACTATCGTCTTTCCATCCTGCGAAAATATCAGCGATTCAGAGGTATCCACGAATGACGTGTGTGTCTGGACGGTTCGGCGTGGATTTGGGTTACCCAGCGTCCACACTTCCAGAAATTCAGGTTCGTATTGGTAAGCCAACTGCGAACCATTGGAAAACGTCACAGGTGCTGCGGAATCGGCGGTGTAAAGTTTTTTGTTGTTGTTTGCCAAGTTCCACACGGTGACGGTATCATCGTCATAAGATACTGCTGCGACACGGAGCACTCCCTCCGACGAATAAGAGGGAACCATGTCAGATTTACCGTAACCTGTATACGCTTTTATGTGTTCCCAACTCCCAACATTCCAGGTGAGGACTGTACCGTCCTCTTCACCACCCGATGCAAGAAATCTACCGCATGGTGAAAAGCAGAGACTATAAATATAACCGGTGTGTCCTGTGAGACAGGCAATTCGTTCACCGCTTTCAACGTCCCATACGATTATAGATTCAGCATCGTCATTTGTGTCATCGCGACTCGTGGACGCAAGCAGATGGGTATCCGACGAAAAGGTAAGACACCTAAACACACCACCTTTTTCGGCTTCACCAATCAATGTTGAAACTATCGCGCCAGTTTCCGGCTCCCGAAATTCAACGTTGCCCGTGTCGCGGTTGCTAATGGCAAGCCAACGGTTATCGGGTGAAAAGGTGAAAGAATCCCGAAAATTCTCGAGCTCTATCTCTGTGATACTGATCCCACGTTGGACATCCCAAACCTTCAAAGCCTTATCCCAGTTACTAACGGCTATCCATTTTCCGTTAGGTGAGAAGGCAATATTGGAGACCATCCCCCGTTCTGTTTCCCAGAGTGCTACAGGCGACATCGTCGCGACTTCATACCACCAAAGTCCTATCTTCGTTGCGACAGCGAGATAGCGTCCATCTGGTGAGAATTTTTTGCCACCGACACCTCCACGCTCCAATCGGGTGATTGCGCCTTCAGGAAGTGCCCAAGTCGTCACGTCATCTCCGCTGGCACCGATTGGCGCAGGGACTACTAATTTTTTCTCTTCCATAAAAAATCTCCTTGTGTTTTACAGATAAGGTTTCAGATCCCAGAGGTAAATTGCACCGTCATGCCCACCGCTTACAAGAAGGGTGCCGTCTTGTGAAAATGCGAAGCACTGAACATCGGTGGTGTGTCCCCAGAACGTGGCGATTTTTTTACCGGTTGCGACCCCCCATAAGCAGATGGATGTCTTTTTTAATCCACCTTTCCACCAGGCACCCGCAGCCAAATATTGACCGCACGGTGAAAAACGCAACGTGATTGGTCGCTGATTCTCTTCTGATTGTGGAATCGTCATGAGTGTTTTTCCGTCTGTCGCATCCCACAAGATAATCTCGTTACAGAATCCACCAGCGATGATATCGCCATCTGGTGAAAATGCTATACCTGCATCATAGCTGCGATAACCACCTCGTTCTAAAACAGTTGGCGGCAGTTGTGCAATCTGTTTCTCTGTATCAACATCCCATAATAGAATGGTTCGCTCCTGACGTTTCTGGGGCCGTGTAATTGAAATACTTGCAAGCCGCTTTCCATCGGGACTCAATGCTAATGCCCTGATATATTCTGGATGTCCTATAAGTGTGGCACATTTTTCCCAGCTTCCGCGCTCGTCCATTTCATTTGATAAAGGTGTGTGCTCCCACACATAGATGTTACGATCTCTACCGGCACGTGCCAGTCGTTGACCAGTTGAGGCAAGCGCATCGGTACCTGTCAGCGGCGATAGCCCAGGTTCAGGGATAGCAATTTCAGCAAGCGGCTCACTATTTCCAAACTCACACACCTCTAAGATATTCTCGTCTCCGCCAACACCAAGGATTTTACCGCTCGAAGTCGGATAAACATCACGTATTCTATCGGGAAATTCTTCTCTGATCGGACGTTGCACACACTGACGTGAAATATCCCATAAAAGTGTGTTTCGACCCCAGTATGCAGTCACTAAGGTTTTTTCGTCCGACGTAAAAACGAATGAGCCGACGGTTCCGGCGTGTCCTTGAATAGTCGGCAATGCTTGAGCGGTAGATCTGCCTTTCGCCCAGATTTTGATTTCACCACTATCGGTATAAGCCAATTGTGTGCCGCTCTCCGAAAAACGAACAAAACTATATTTGCCCTGATGTTCAAATGTGTCAATTTTTTCACCTTTCTCTAAATGCAGGATCTCAATCTTGGATGATGGAAAAACCACTGCGGCAATCAATCCACCCTCTGGTGGATAATATGGATGCATCTGAGCATCCTCATGTTCGGTATAGGTTTCCTCAAGATTTCCGGTTGCTATGTCCCAAACGTAAATTCCGCCCTCGCTACCACTGGTTGCCAGAAACTTTCCACACGGTGAAAAACACAGTCTCCCCCACCTCTCCGACCAGTCAAACCGAGCGATTTGTTCGCCCATCTCCGTGTCCCACACGGCGATGAATTCAGCCGTGGGACGATTATTTCTATCATAACTTGTACCTGCCAACAGCCTTAAATCCGGAGAGAAGCATATAGGATAGACATCATAGGTGGATGGAATTTCGGTTTCGCTGAGTAAAGTTCCGGTGCGCGGGCACCAAGATAGAATCTTCTTCGTTTTAAGCTGGGGACCGCTAAATACAACGAGACGTTCTCCATCTTCGGAAAAAATAGGTTTGGCAACGTCGGTCCTACCGTGATCATCTACTTCGACGGTACAAACACCGCGTTCAATATCCCATATCTTTAGATTCCCAACAAAAGTGTGTGTGGCAATCCGGCGATTATCCGGTGAAAATGTGACGGAGTCAGTCATTCCACGTTCTGTGTCCCAGAGTGCAATTGGAGATAATGTGGGGAGTTCGTACAACCAAAGTCCAATCGCTGTACCAACAGCAAAGTACTGTCCATTCTGTGAGAATGACATATCGCGAACACTACCCCGTCCCAATCGAGCAACAGCACCTTCGGGGAGTGCCCATGTCGCTACATCACTGTCGTCAAAACTAAACCGAGTATCTGCTTGTGTATTCCTATTTTCCATCAAAATATCTCCTTGTATTTTACAGATAAGGTGTGAGATCCCAGAGATAAATCGCACCGTCATGTCCACCGCTGACGAGAAGGGAGCCATCCGCCGAGAATGCGAAGCACTGAACATCGGTGGTGTGTCCCCAGAACGTGGCGATTTTTTTACCGGTTGCGACCTCCCATAAGCGGATAGGCACCTTTTGCAAATCCGGCTGCCACCAAGCACCAGAGGCTAAATATTGTCCGCAGGGCGAGAAACATAACGTAATCGGTCTTTGACTTTCTTCGGGCTGTGGGAGCGTCATAAGTATTTTACCATCTGTTGCGTCCCACAACACAATCTCTCCCCACTTGCCACCAGCGATGATGTCGCCACGCGGTGAAAACGCTATTCCGGTATCGTCCCCACAATATGTATATGTCCGACTTGGCAGCGGTGCTAACGGAAGTTCAGATATCTGTTCGCCTGAATCAACATTCCACAAACAGGCTTTCCAATCCTGTGACCTTGATATACTTGCGAGTTGTTTTCCATCCGGGCTAAATGCCAGTCCGGTTGGACTATGCAACAATCCGTAAGTAAATTCCTCATCGTTGATGACCGTGGTATGCTTTTTCCAATTTCCACTTCCCTGCCCGTTATTTAAGGCTCCCGTCTGTTCCCAGATGTGTATATTGTTGTCCTTATCCACGCTTGCGATCCGATGTCCTGTGGGAGCGAATGCTTTGGCGCGTCCTAAGCCTCCTTCCGGTCCGATAAGTTCCACAATGGGTTCACTCTCGCCCACCTCCTGCATGTTTAAATTATTTCCTGATCCATTGATAGAAATGATTTTCCCACTCAGAGAACGATAAACATTATGTGAAGTAGCGGGTAGCTCCTCGCCGTGCGGTCTGTATGAACATCTACTCGCGACATCCCATAAGAGGACGTTATCACGCCAAAACCCAGCGGCAAGCGTCTTTTCGTCAGACGAAAAGACTAACGTCTCCATCGTCGGGATATGACCATGAAGGGTTGAAAGCGTATGGACATCGGAGTTATTACCTTTGGTCCAGAATTGGATCTCACTTGAGCTTGCAACTGCCAATTGCGCTCCATCTCCCGAAAAACACACATGCCAATTATCTCCTCGATGTTCAAATGTGTCTATTTTTTCTTCCTGCTCTACATCCCAAATCTCGACCTTTTGCTTAGAGACTGCAGCCGCAATCAGTCCCTCTTCTGGTGAATAGTATGGAAACATCTGGACATCTCCGTAATCAGTATAGGTTGTCGCCAGTTTTCCACTTTCGATACCCCAAATCCGAATCGTTCCATCCGCACTACCAGCAGTAAGATACTTTCCATCGGGTGAGAAACAGAGGTTACTCATTCTTTCAGAATACCCAGTGAAACAGGCGATCTGTTCTCCGGTCTCCACATGCCATACTAAAATGGATTCAGGTTCGGCATCCGTCTCGCGCTTCCTACCTGCCAATAGACTTGTATCGGAAGAAAATTGGAAAGGATTGACACCATAGGTTTCACCGATTTCAGTTGCGTTGAGTTGCGCACTTGTACGCGCACACCAGATGTAAATTTTTCCGTTTCTCTCGTGACTCGCCGCAGCGATGCGCCGTCCATCTTGAGAGAAAACGGCGCGCGGGCAGTGCTGTTCATTCGGAATCTCTATCTGAGTGACACAAGTACCGCTTTGAACGTCCCATACCTTTAGGTTTTCGACAAAAGTGTAGGTGAGAATCCAACGACTGTCGGCTGAAAAGACAACAGCACTGATCATCCCGCGCGCTGTATCCAAAAGTGCTATCGGAGATAGCGTAGGAAGTTCGTATAACCAGAATCCGATTGATGTTCCAACAGCGAAGTACTGTCCGTCCGGCGAAAATGCCACATCGTTATTCCTGCCCCGTCCCAATCGAGCAATCGCACCTTCAGGAAGTGCCCACGTTGTCACATCCTCACCGCCTACACTGCATGGCGCGGGAGCAAAGGAATTTCTATTTTCCATCAAAAATCTCCTACAATATGCTCACAATCTGTAAATCGCGAGCAAGGTGCATTTATATAATTTGGAAAGAAGGTTATGCGCAAAACTGTTGATGGGAAAAACAAGGTGATAGCACCCACACGCTAAAGCGTGGGGCTTCGGTTTCGTAGCAACTGCGGTTTTCTCAAAGAGATTACCGTCTTATTGTCGCTCCACCAGCGGGCGTTTCCCTGTAGTTTTCTACAGGCATATCGTTAGGTAACGGCTATCCCTGCCCGCAAAATGTTTATCGCAGCATTGACATCCCTATCGTGGTGGGAACCACATTCAGGGCATGTCCACTGCCTATCCGAAAGCGAAAGATTTTCGTTGTGATACCCACAATCCGAACACGGTTTCGTTGTAGGTGTCCATTGTCCTGTTTGAAGGAACTCACGCTTATGTTTTTGACACTTAGACTTCAATATCTTAACAAACCGCCCAAAGGAAAGGTCGGAGACTTTGCGTCCCCAGAGACGCTTCATCCCTCTAAGGTTCAGTGTCTCAGTCGCAATAGCGTCAAAACTTCGGCACAAGTCGGTAGCAACCTTGTAGTGCCAGTCCTTACGTTGGTTGGAGATATGCCGATACAACCGCGCAATCTCACGGACACAACGCCACCAATTGTTAGAACCTTTGACTTTACGCGAAAGGCTTTTGCTGAGTGTTCGGAGTTCTTGCAAGGATTGGTTGAGAAATTGTGGCGATTGTTTCTTTTCCCCATTGCTAAATGTCAAGTATGTCTCCATACCAAAATCTATTCCTACGCTCTCACCTGTAGCAGAATAGGGGTCGGTGGTGGAGTCATCTGTGATAACGTAAAGCCAATAGGTTCCAACACTATCACGAAGGATTTGGATATAGCAAACTTTACCCTTCCATTCACGGTGTTGGTGGAAAGAGAACCAGCGTTTATTGAACTTCAGCGATTGCGAAGGTGCGTCCCACGCTTTGAAAGAAATACGGACATGACCTTTTTCAAGCAGATACGCCGATTGAAACTTCGCAGAACGATAGCGATCCTTACGCTTGAACTTTGGAAGTCCGCCAAGTCCGTCAAAGAACCGTTCATAAGTGACATGGATACGGATAATCACAGCGTCAAGCGTATCTCGCGGTATCCATGTCCAATGTTGATGCGTCCTTTCGAGCAACTTCGTCAAGTGCGGTTGCAGGCGGAAACGCCCCGCATATTTACCGTATATACGGTAATATCGCTTCTCCAACTTCAGAAAGTGGTTATGCACGTCCGCAAGGTCATCAAGCATATTGCCAAGACGGACATTCTTTGGGTGTTCGCGCAGTTGGAACTTGTATGTTCTGCGATTCTTTTTCTTTTTTCGTTTTTTCATGGACGTTCACGTATCACGCTTTTATCCCCTACGAAGTGGGAGGCAGACACGTAACCGAGAGGCTACGCTTCGTATGTCTGCCAACGTGATACATCTATTAAACCACAATTTACTAAAAATGTCAAGTGTTTTTTCAAAAAAAAAAACGCTTTGGCTTTACACACGAGGGCGGATTTTCCTCCTCTACCTAAAGGCAGGGGTCTCCAATCCGTATTTTAGATGAGAAAGAAAAAACAGACGACGATTGACAAGCGGGTACTAAGAGCGGAGTGCCTGCGAATTACACCTGACCACTGCGCACTACATTTTCAAGAGGAGCTGCACAAAAACTTTGAATTTCGCATAGGATTTATCCACCAAGGCGTTGTTGCGCATGTCGAAGAAATTGGTATACCTGAAGATCTGGGCGCGCACGACGCAGCGAAAGATATTGCGATACCGCGCCTCTCATGTTTTATTGTACTTATAACACAGGTGGTTCTCCACCATATCAATCGCCTACCCACCCTATTCAAGCACGCGGTATGGGAAACTATTGACGATATTATCGATGAGAATGCCGAAATTCCAGAGGTGCTTTTAGTTATTGTTGACAATTGCATAGAGAAGGCGACCAGAGAAATCAACTACAACCAATTGAAGAGTGAAAGTGTCTTAAATCGGTTATGGAATAGTATCAAATCCGCTTATGGGGAGAAATACGCGCCAAGTGATATTGAGATTTTCGACAGTTTTTACGAATCCGAGGAGGATCTCGACGACACCGAATAGCAACATAGGCACCGCTTCCCAGTTTTTTCAAGTAAGTAATTGATACCGCTTTCCACAAAACACGCCTACCCGTCAACTTGCAGAATTATGCAACCTTTCCTGCTCAATTCGCGTCACGTAGGTTAAAAATCGGACAAATACTGTGAGTTGAGATTCAAACCCAACCGTAATAGCAGGAGTTCCTGATGCAAAACAATGATGTCGCTTTGGTTCACCGTGTCCTTGCCGGTGACGACACAGCCTTCACAACATTAATGGAAAAGTACCAAAAACAGGTGCATGGGACTGTGTGGCGAACAATCAAGGATTTCCACATTGCTGAAGACATCGTCCAGGAAACCTTTCTGAAAGCGCATCAGAAACTTGGAACCCTGAACGATCCGCATCGATTCTCTGCGTGGATTAACGCCATTGCCACGCGATGTTGTCTTGCGTGGTTTCGTGAGAAACGCCTGAATTCCGAACTTTCTGAGAATATAAACATCGCCATGAGACACCACGATCCGTATTCTGGATACCTCGCGGGAGAGCAAGCTAAAGAAGCTGGGCAAGAACTACGCGAAATCGTTAAAAAGTGGCTTACAAAATTGCCGGAAGGTGAACGCATTGTTATAACTCTTCACTATTTGGATGGCATGTCCTGTGAAGAGATCGCTGCTTTCTTAGGCGTAACTACAAACACTATCAAAAGTCGGCTTAATCGTGCGCGAAATCGGATAAAAAAGAACAAATCTTTGGTTCAATCAACTTTTGACGATTTCCAATTTTTCGCGACGCTGAGCGAGATGACTAAAACCAAACGCGACATTACTGTGAGGATTCAAATCGCCGCCGAAAACGGTAAGCAATTCGGGGCAGGTACCTTCTCTTTAAAAAGAACCGATGTCCTTTTGGGGCTTACTGGTTTTAATTTGGGTTGGGAAGGAAGCAATCCAGTTGGGCCTTTGTCAACAACCTTTTTTGAAACCTTTATTACGCCTTTCCTTCTCAGATTTCCTACAGTTGTAGGGGATACATGGACACAGGAAGGATTCTGGAACTCACAAGCGAAGACGACCTTAGACGGACATGAACAGATACAAGCCTCCACGGCAGTTTTCCCAATGTGTCTCAAACACAAAAGTGTTTTTATCAATACCGCACCAAATCCACAGAATGCTATACCCACAATTATTGACGACAAACGCTATGAGTTAGATGCTAAACATGCGAACCTTATTAAGAATTTTGTTAACGGCACACGCTGCCTGTGGTTTGCCAAGGGGATTGGACTCGTGAAAACGCGCTACGAACACGCCAACGGTCTCACAACGGAGGCAGAACTAATGGAATACAGGGTTCCGGGAAACACAGAAGAATATCACCCTTTGCAGATTGGTTCTACGTACACATATAAATCGCATAGTTCCTATCTCGACGAAACGATTATTGAAACGTGGCGCGTCACTGAAAACTTTTGAATCCAACCGGTATCTATCTGGATAGAGCAGACATAAAATTGAAAACGATTTATACCTTTTATAACTGAGGTAACGCGATGCTTTGGGCAATTGTTAGAAGAGAAATTACAGCAAATATCTTAAGTTTCAGATTCCTCATGGGATTACTTATCTATTTTTCCCTGATTGTGACAAATCTTTTCGTTTTGACCAGAGGTTACGAGGACAGACTGCAAAGCTACCGAACTGCTATTCGAGAAAATGAAGATAAGATAAGTCAGGTAACAAGATACTCTGAATTCGGACTCACTCACATGCTGAAGTGTGATAGAAACCCGAAATTACTTAGCATTTTCAACGAAGGCGTGGGTAAAAGAAAGGGAAATACAGTAACGGTGGCACACGGATATGTTCCCGCTGTTGCTGAACAACACGGTTCTGATAATCCTTATTTGAACATTTTCTCCTCTATCGACTTCACAGTCATCTGTCAAGTGGTGATGAGTCTGCTCGCCCTGCTTTTCTCTTACGACGCAATCTCGCGAGAGAAGGAAGCAGGCACCTTGAGATTGGCACTCTCAGGCGTAGTTTCGAGACCGACGCTACTTTTGGGAAAATATATTGCCGGAATGGTGTCTATTTCTCTGCCGCTTATTGCGAGTTTTGTAGCAGGCTTATTGGTGATACAATTCTCTCCTTACGTCTCTTTCAACAGTTCAGATTGGGGACGGATATTGCTAATCTTCCTTGTATCGATGCTCTATGTATCCCTCTTTTTTCTCATCGGACTCTTTCTGTCCACTCGAACGGACCGACCTTCTATCACTCTGATGTTTTCAATGTGTGTTTGGGTACTTTTCGTGCTTATTGTTCCGAATCTAACAGTTCTCTTGGTGGAACATGCAAATCCGATACAATCAGAGGAATCGTATAAAGGGCAGGCAGGTGACTTGTGGAAGCAATATGAAGCCGAAGTTAAAGACTATTTTGAGAAACGAGGCGTTGAGTATTCTCTTGATCTCGCCAATCCCCGTGGCATGGGTTCCCGATCAGAGGTCAATGATTATGACAGTGGAGAGACCGTCAGTGCGAGCGGTTTTCGGAATGAAGAAGGCTTGCCTCTTGCCCAAGAGTGTTACGAATTCAAGGAAAACCTCCGTGCGCAATACGCCGATCGGATATGGCAAATACGCAAGGCATATCTCGACAAAAATCCAAACCAACAATCTCTATTGGCACTAAACGTATCCCGTATATCTCCGGCAGCGGTTTACTACAATGCGGCTGCAGTTCTGGCAGAAACAGATCTCGGAAGTTTCTGGCGATTTATGGAACAGACGCGACAATATCGGCGTGAATGGGTCGACTATCTAAAAGACGAAAAAATATTTTCTTCACGCAGATGGTTTACCACTGAATTTGAGGAACCTTTTGACTTGGGCAAAATTCCAAGATTTAAGGAACGGAGCGAAGGCATTGGTAAGAGTTTGCAACGCGCAACATTAGACATTATGATACTTGCGATATTAAACATCCTATTTTTCATGGGAGCATTCATCTCATTCCTGCGCTATGACGTTATATAGCGGACAAATCGCAATTGTTTGTAGTAGGGCGATTCTGCAGCGTACTCGCCCAAATGCGAAGGGCGTTATTGCCCGTCGTTGAGTGGGTATGACCAAAAGAGGGGAACATGATCTGGCACATAGCAAAACGGGAAATCCTTGATAATTTGACGCGTTTTCGATTTGCACTCACGCTGATTCTGGTAATGGTGTTGATGGTGATGAATGCCGTGATATTTGTGAGCAGTCAATATCCGCGAAGGATCGCGGAATATTCCGAAGATATGCACAAAGCCACTGAGTCGCTGAAAAAGAAAAGTCGTAATTTAGGTGAACTTGCAGTCAAAGGTCCAGGCGATCTGTACAAATCCGTGAGCCCATTAACCTTCATCGCTACCGGTGAAGATGCAAACTTACCAAAGCGAGTTGAAGGTGCCTATAGTGGTGGCTATGGTATCGGTATGACAACGCCTGATTTTAGCTTCAACTACTCTTGGTCAGCGAACTGGTGGCTTCAGTATCCACAGGACATATCCCGCAAAAATGATTCATTACCCAATTTCACGGAATTAGATTGGACGTTCACCATCGGGTTGGTTATGAGTTTTATGGCGATTTTGTTCACTTACGATGCTGTCTCTGGCGAGCGTGAAACAGGAACGTTAAGCTTGCTCATGGCTAATTCTGTGCCCCGTGCAACCGTGCTTCTGGCAAAGTTTATCGGTGCGTTTCTTAGCATCATGGTCCCACTGATTATAGGAATATTGTTGAATTTACTAATTGTCAACGGCTCAGACCTGGTGGCACTTGACGGAGACGAATGGGGGAGAGTTGGAATTATCGTTGGTATTTCTGCCCTCTACATCTCAATATTCCTATGGCTTGGATTGTTTATCTCAAGCCAATTTTCTAATTCGTCAAGCAGCTTGCTGACGTTGTTGTTAATTTGGATCGTCTTTGTGGTGCTTATTCCAAACACAATGGGAGTTTTAGCAAGCGGTTTCAAGCAGGTTCCCTCCAAAAGCGAAATATCTCGAACAAAGAAAGCAACAGCAGAAGAAATTGATACTCGGCACAAAGAGGGTGACAAACTTTACCGAACAGGTTCGCCTTCCGACCAACCTCCTAAAATTGAGGTGTTAAGGCTGTGGGCAGATTATTTAAATGAACACGCTGATGCAAAGAACAGGATTGAGGATGAACATCTAAATAAACAGTTTGCACAGATCGCGTTTACGCAACAAATTACGCGGTTATCCCCAGCGGTTATCTACAAATATGCCGTAGAATCTCTCGCCGGCACAGGATTTGTCAGACATAAAAGATTTATCCAACAAGCGCGCCGCTACAGACAACAGTTTGTCGACTTCATCAAATCCGAGGACAGCGCGGACAAAGAAAGCTACCACGTCTATTCTGTAAAGGAAGGATTGTCCCAAAAACCGGTCGCTTTTAACAGCATTCCTAAATTCTCAGAACAACTAACGTTGGGTATCGCCTTTGAAGGGGCAGTATTGGACCTGACGTTGTTGGTCTCACTCGCGCTACTCCTATTTATGGCGGCTGTCTTAGCGTTTATGAGGACTGACATAAAATAAAAGCCAGAGAAGTCGCGATTTGGATTAATCGATAGCCGGACGCGGCGGGTTATCCCAATGTCCGTTTCGATCTTTCCCACTCACCACGACACCTTCTCTATCCCAACGATAGGATGCTTGGACATCAGTGGAGCAATAGCGCAGGGTGAGACCGCACCGTCGTTTTGGTGAGGGATTAGCGTTCGATCCGTGCAAAAGCAGATCGGTGTGGATAGAGATTTCGCCTGCTTTGAGTTCAACATCCACGGTTTCACCGTACTGTTCAGCGTCTTCGACGATTTGACCCAACACGCTGTTTTCGTCAGGATTGCTGTGCCGAGGTGTCAAGTGTCCGAGGTGATGTGATCCGGCAATAAACTGCATCGCACCGTTTTCGACGGTAGCATCGTCAATCGCGAGCCAGACGGTAACGGTTTTCGAGGGCGTGAGGGGCCAGTAACCCGCATCTTGATGCCAGCCAACAACTTTCGGATCGTGTGGCATCTTACAGAAGTAGTGCGCACCCCAACCGATAACATCCGCGCCGATTATATCTTTTACGCAGGCGACAATCTTCGGATGCGTGAGAAGATCATAGACCTTGCCGTATTTCATGTGGGCAGAGATAATTGAGTAGCTGCTGCCCCCTGCCGCGATGACGTTTGTTAATAGGGCATCAAAGTACTGGCGATGTTCATTAATGTCGGCTTCATCGAAAATCGGGATGCCCTTGATATAGCCGACGCGATTGAAATCCGTCACCTGTTCCTGAGTCAGTATCTTTGGCTGCTCGGTGAGGCTTGGGTAAAACTGGAGTTCACGTCCCATCTCAGCGAGTTGCTCCCACGTAGGCATGATTTTATCGGTTTTGTAAGTGACGCTTTGGGTTGCCATTGTCCTTCCACCTTGTCTAAATTCTGATTTCATTTTAGCATAAATCCAATAAAAATGGTATAATATATAAACATTCAACAGAGCCATTCAGTTTTAAGAAATTATAGAGTTTCTCGTCCTTTTCTCAGGATCCGGTGCGGTTCATGAAGTTTAAGAAAATATTTCGGTAATCGACGGGCAATGAATTGCCCTACTACAAACGAGCAGGTTCGTAGTCGTGCGATTTATCGCACGTTCCGACATTACCGAATTAATAAATTAATCTTCATCAAACCGCACCTACCGGGCCTGGGGGTCCAAAATTGGACTAAAAAACCGAAAACTGAATGACTCTGAACATTCAAAAAATTCTATTGATAAAAAACAGATTATATCTTGATATTGAGGCTAATTATTAATGGCGCATGCATATACCCCCGGTCTTAAAGTTACCGAGGGAATGACAATTCAGAAAGAACGTCGGCTCCCGCTTGAAGGTGAGGTACTCGTTGAAGCCGGTGTAACAGTCAAGGCAGAGGATGTCGTCGCGAAGGCGGACCTGCCGGGCAATGTTCAACTGTTGAACGTTGCTAACCTACTCAGTGTCCCACCGGAAGAAGTTGCGGAACACATGCTTAAATCTGTCGGTGAAGCCGTCTCCGAAGACGAGATTATTGCAACGACAAAAGGGCTTTTCGGACTCTTTAAATCACAGGCGCGTTCACCGATTGACGGCACAATTGAGTCGGTATCGGATATCACGGGCCAAGTGATCCTGCGTGAACCGCCTATTCCTGTCGAAGTTAAAGCCTACACCGACGGAACAGTAACGGCGACGCTCCCGAATGAAGGTGTCACAGTGGAGACTTACGGCACTTATATCCAAGGTATCTTCGGGATCGGTGGTGAGACGATTGGGAACTTAACCGTTGTTGCAGCAGTGCCAGGTGACGCGTTGACTGCTGAACGGATACAGCCTGAGCATCGGGATAACATTTTGGTTGGCGGATCATTGGTCACGACCGATGCAATTCAGAAAGCAATTCAAAACGGTGTTAAAGGCATCATCGCTGGTGGGATTGATGACGCGGATCTACGCGAACTGCTCGGTTATGAACTCGGCGTTGCGATTACTGGTTCTGAGGAGATCGGGATGACATTGGTTATCACAGAGGGGTTCGGGAGCATTGCTATGGCGGAGCAGACGTTCACGCTTTTGAAAGCGCGGGAAGGTATGAAGACCTCTATCAACGGTGCGACGCAGATCCGTGCCGGCGTTGTCCGTCCAGAGATTCTGATTCCTTTCACTCCTGATGCTGCAGCGTCAGCATCCGATGCAGCGGACGGTGCTGCTGAAGGCCTTCTCGAAGTCGGGAGCTCGGTGCGTATTATCCGGGAACCGCATTTTGGTAAATTAGGACGCGTCACCGAACTACCCGTGGAACTTCAGAACTTGGAGACAGAGGCGCAGGTACGGGTCTTGCGCGTCGAACTCGAAAACGGCGAACAGACGACACTGCCTCGCGCGAACGTTGAAGCGATTGAAAAATAGGGGTCAGTTATCAGTTTTCGGTTGTCAGCAAGCAGATGCGCTTTCTGGAAACTAACAAAGGTGAGTCGGTGCAAAAGTTTGACTTTCTGGTAAAAGTATGGTATCATATATGTAGCTTGTCGGATAGCGTTCTCACCCTGCACACTTGTGCAGGGGCTATCCACCACTGTAAACCAGATGCAGGCTTAGCTGCCTGTGTAGAGCAAGGGTAAGACGGATTTCTCTATGAAGAAAACCGCAGTCGCTATGAAGCGCAGGTTTCCACGCGCTTGCGTGTGGGTACTTATGACTCAAACTCACGTACTTAACGCGAAACTCACGTAAAATGAGATTCATTTCTATAGGAGATTGAACGGCATGAAAATTATGATGGTATTAGCAGGCTTTGTGTTGATGATAGCCTATTGTGTTATCGGCACGAGCGACATGGCACAGGCGGAGGAAGTCTTGGGAACAGGAACGGACTCACTGATCGGAGGAGACCTAACCGACCCAGAAGACAATGGTGAACCTGAAGCAGATAAGGGTTACGATGCCATTTTCTCAGCCAACGATGAACCCGGATTCGCGGGTGGGGAATTTGCGTTTAACGTCTTCGATAACCGCCTTGGTCCCAGCAATGACAAATGGTGCTGCGGACGTGGGGGCGGCATCCCAGATGAAGGGTTATGGGTAATGGCTGAGTTCGACGAGCCGTATGCACTGACACACTTCACCGTATCTTCAGCGAACGATGTTCCTGCAAGGGACCCCACAGTGTGGGAGGTTCAGGGATCCAACGATGGCGAGGAGTTTGAGACTATCTTTGAGCACGATGGGGATAGTTTTTGGGATCAGCGTCTGCAAGTCGTCCTTTTTGAGGCAGGCGAAGATTACGACAAGCAAAAAATCGGGTATCGGTTTTTTCGACATGTTACTTTTGACACCGCATCGAACCCGGCTGGGGCGTACTTTCAAATTGGCGAAATTGAGTTCTTCGGCGATGATAGTTATCCTGTAGACCCTAAAACCAAACTCGCAACCACGTGGGGAAAAATCAAAAACGCCCGATAAACGCAAATATCGAACATTTTCTCAATCGGAAACTTGAATCCAATAATAACTTGGTTTGGGTTTCCGTTTTTCATTTTCTCAATCGGGTTGGTTCTCATACCACTTGACGTTGCCGGTACTAAGCCCACTCGCTACGATATCCAATCTACCGTTTCCATTCATATCTAAAATCTGCATCTGTCCGACCCCTAAGTCTCCATCATCGATCGTCTCTTTACGCCAGTGATTATGCGCCAGATTCTCTGGACGATAGAGGTGCAAACTTGTGCCTTCGCCGTTATAACCACAGATTACCTCAAGTATGCCATCATCGTCAACGTCAACGGCAGCGAGGGAATGACCTCGGTTGAGCGTGTCATCAATCAGGTGACGCTCCCACGAATCGGTCCGTAGATCGCCAGTGGCTTTATACCAGACGAGATTGTTCCCGTGCCACGGTTCAATTGCCAAAATTTCGTTGATACCGTCGCCATCAATGTCAGCAGCATAGGTATCGCTACACTCACGATCACTGATAATCCATTTGCCCCAGTCGTCCGTCATTGGGTCAGCAGGCGGCTCATACCAAATTAACCCTTCCGTGCAGCTAATCAGCACGTCATCACGTCCATCTTGGTCAACATCGTTGATACTCAAGCCGTGGTTAATGTGGAGAGAATCGTCAAGGAGGCCGGATTGCCAAGAGGCTGCGTCTTGCGGGGTATCTGAGAGTTCGTAGCACCAGAGAGAGCCAGGACTGTGCCATTCCCCTGGTTTGCCGTCTTCACCGCGGATTGAGGCGACGATGAGGAAAGGCGTTGCGTTCGACCCTTTTTGTGATAAATTTGCGAGTGCGATGCGGTGGATAAAGGGAACGTCAGCGATATGGTGGCTTTTCCAATTCTGTCCGTCTTGTGTAGGTGCTTCAAGCCAGTGGAGATAACCACCCGCAGCGTTTACACCACGAAAAAAACCGCTCCCAACGATGAGCTCAGGCGTACCGGTGCCGGTTAGATCATAAGGCGCAATGGTGATGTGTCCGCTGCCCTGATCGGTCACGAGATGTCTTTTCCAGTGGGGTGCCTCGTACCAAGCGATAATAGGTTCGCCGGTGGAGCCTGCAATGATGTCGAGTTGACCGTCGCCGTTTATATCAGCGACTGCGAGTCCATAAACGCTTTTGAAGGTGTTGTCAAGTAGATGTCCTTTGAACTTCACGGTTGATCTCCTCGTATGTTTATCCCCATCTAAGGATTGCGAAAAAATCTTGCTATCCCAGGCTCTATCTCATACCCGATATCCGACCAGAATGCAACCGCCGCCGGATACTTTTCTTCAACGAGTGCTGTGATGCGTTTAACACCGAGTTTTGCTAAACGCTTTTCGCCTTCCGCAACCAATGCGCGCCCAATACCACGCCGTCGGTAGTCAGGGTGGACGGCTATGCGATACATATTGCCGCGCCATCCATCGAAAGTGGCGATTAAGGAGCCAACGATGTGTCGATCCACCTCAGCGACCAAGACCGGTGCGGAACTTTCTATTGCGCTCCGGATGTCCGTAATTGTGTCTGTGACGCTCGGTGATGTTCCCGCAGCCTGCCATAATGTGAGAAGTGCTTCTGCTTCTCCTGAATGACACTCTCGGATGAAGAACGGATCTGTGAGAGTATTTGTGTTGTCGGAGAAATCCATCTTTGTATCCGGTTTTTTCCAGGCCCGGTAGGTGCGGTTTGAAACCGCACCGGACTTCGCCCCGGCCCGGTAGGTGCGGTTTGGAACCGCACAGGGCTTTGCCAATAAATTACCGAATTAATTTTTTAATCTTCATGAAACCGCACCTGTACGGTTAGGGAAAGAACAGCCTATTCGTCAAGCCAACTCATCATGCTACGCAGATTTTTCCCGACTTCTTCGATCTCGAGTTCCGCCTCCTGTCGGCGGAGTGCACCGAGAACGGGTTGATTCGCCTCATTTTCAAGCACCCACTCGCGTGCGAAGACACCGCCCTGAACGTCTTTCAAAATTTGGCGCATCTTATCGCGAACACTGTCATCAATCAACTGCGGACCCCGTGTTAGATCACCGTATTCGGCAGTATTGCTGACATCGTTCCGCATTTTGCTCAACCCACCGGTATAGATCAAGTCAACAATCAATTTCAATTCGTGGAGGCACTCAAAATAAGCCATCTCTGGTTGATACCCGGCTTCAACGAGCGTATCAAAAGCAGCTTTGATGAGTGCGGCAGTGCCGCCACACAACACGGCTTGCTCACCGAAGAGATCGGTTTCGGTTTCCTCACGGAACGTCGTCTCAATGACTCCGGCACGCGTGCCACCGATCCCTTTTGCATAAGCGAGGGCGACATCGCGCGCGAGATCGGTAGTGTCTTGATGGATAGCGATGAGACAGGGGACACCGCCACCGCCTTCAAACACTTCACGAACGAGCGAACCGGGACCCTTCGGCGCAATCATTGCGACATCAATATCGCTGGCAGGCACAATCTGTCCAAAATGGACGCTGAATCCGTGTGAGACGAGGAGCATATTGCCTGCCTCCATGTTTGGGGCGATCTGGTCGCGATAGACGGCTGCATGGCGTTCGTCAGGTATGAGGACCTGGACGATATCTGCTATCGCTGCGGCTTCCTCAACGTTCTTCACGGTCAACCCTTCCGCCTCTGCGCGGGCTTTTGAACGGCTGCCTTCGTATAGTGCGACAATCACGTTTGCGCCACTATCTTTGAGATTTAGCGACTGTGCACGACCCTGCGCGCCATAACCGACGACAGCGACGGTACGCTCTTTCAGTAAGTCAAAATTAGCATCACTCTCGTAATAAATGGTTGCCATAACGTCTGTTCCTTTTCTAAAAATTATAGTAGGATTTACATAGTCTCTAATGAGAACGGGCAGCTCGGATGCTGGTGCCGAGGTTAGAAAACCTCAGCGGACGCACGTCATCACGATTTCTGGAACAAGTCTTTGTGTTCTTAGCACCAAACGCGTAGCCCGTAATGTAATGGAGGGCGGTTTTACGTCGGAGGTCGTCAAATGTCAAACTCACCTGACCGAACCGCAAGGAAAATTTAAAAATCGGAGCCGCGCAGCATCGCTATTTTGCCGGTGCGTGCTAACTCAAGGATACCATACGTATTAAAAATATCTATTGCCGCCTTCAATTTACCTTCATCACCTGTAATTTCGAGGACAATGGAGGCAGGTTTCATATCTATAACCCGCCCACGGAAGACTTCCGCGACCTGTAAAATCTCGGTGCGTTTTTGAGGATCATCAGTAGCAATCTTGATAAGCACAAGTTCTCGCTCAACATGCGTTCCAGCAGTCGACAGATCGGTCACCTCAATAACATCAATGAGTCTGTTTAGATGCTGGTAAATCTGGTCAATGATCTGCGCATCCCCGTGCGTGACAAGGGTGATATGCGAGATGCTTTTGTCATGTGTCTCAGCGACGTTGAGACTGTCAATATTAAAGCCGCGCCCGCTAAAAAGTCCTGCAACGCGGGCGAGGACTCCGAATCGGTTTTCGACTAAAACGGAAAAGATATGTCGTTCTTCTGGATTCATCAAAATTCTCGGCGTGGGAACCGACCCCTTTGTTGTGGTCGTGGGTAAGGTGCGGTTGAGGACCGCACCTGTGGAACTGGATTAGGATAACCCGCGAATAACGTCACCAAGACCGGCACCAGCCGGCACCATTGGGAACACGTTCTCTTCTTCATCAACGATGAAGTCGATGACGACAGGACCGTCGGTAATCCCTTTTGCCTTCTGCAATGCCGGTTCAACGTCTTCGGGGTGTTCGACCCGTAAGCCTGTGGCACCGAATGCTTGTGCGAGCAAGGCGAAATCGGGATTGTCATGGTAATCAACAGCGGAGTAGCGTTTGCCGTGGAACAATTCTTGCCACTGACGTACCATCCCCAAGTACATGTTGTTGATAATAAAGATTTTAAGCGGCAGCTGCATCGTAACCGCTGGCACCAATTCTTGGATCGTCATGATGTAGGACCCGTCACCGTTAATGTTGACGACGGTTTTGTCTGGGCATCCGAGTTGCGCACCGATTGCGGCAGGCAGGCTAAAGCCCATCGTGCCGAGACCACCGGAATTCAGCCACTGTCGAGGTTCCGTGAATTTGAAGTATTGCGCCGCCCACATCTGGTGCTGCCCGACATCCGCGACAACAATCGCGTCACTGTAATGCTCATAAATCTTCTCAATAACGTATTGCGGCATAACAACATCGGATTTTTGCTCGTATTCAAACGGGTACTTCTGCTTCCACTCCTGAATTTGATCGCGCCACGGGTCGATATCCGCTGTACTCACCTGTTTGTTGAGTTCCGTTAGGACGTTTTTCGCATCGCCGACAATCGGGACATCTACTGGCACATTTTTCCCGATACAGGACGCGTCGATGTCAATATGAATTTTCTTCGCATTGGGTGCGAACTTACTGAGATCGCCTGTAACGCGGTCGTCAAACCTCGCACCGACAGCGATAACAAGGTCTGAATCGGTGAAGGCGTAATTGGCGCAACAAGAGCCGTGCATCCCCGGCATCTCCATCGCCAACGGATGCGTCTCAGGGAACGCACCAAGCCCCATCAGAGTTACAGTAATCGGGATTTGTGTATTCAAGGTCAGCTGCCGGAGTTCTTCGCTGGCATTCGCAAGCACTACACCCCCACCCGCATAGAGCATCGGGCGTTTGGCTTCTTTAATGAGTGCCGCCGCCTTTGCAATTTGGTCTGGATCACCGTGTACTTGTGGCTTGTAGCTACGGATGTCAACCGTTTCTGGATACTCAAACAGGGTTTCATTGTTTTGTGCATCTTTGGCGATGTCAATAATAACAGGCCCCGGTTTCCCGGTTTTCGCGATGTGAAACGCTTCAGCGACAACGTCTGCGATTTCATCACTGCTTTTAATGAGGTAACTGTGCTTACAGATCGGTCGTGTTACGCCGATAACATCGCATTCTTGGAAGGCATCGCTGCCAATATAGTGTGTGAAAACCTGTCCAGTGATCGCCACCATCGGAATGGAATCCATATAGGCGGTAGCGATACCGGTAACGAGGTTGGTTGCGCCGGGACCGGAGGTTGCGAGGGCAACACCGACTTTCCCCGTGGCGCGCGCGTAGCCATCCGCGGCGTGGGAAGCACCTTGTTCATGCCGCATCGGAATTAATTTGATTTCGGTCTCGCCGTACAGGGCATCGAAAATCGGCATCGCTGCGCCACCGTTCACACCGAAGATATATTCGACACCTTCCCGCTTGAGACCATCAACCAGGATTTGTGCTCCTTTAAGTTCCATGCCAATTTCCTTTTTTTAACTATTAAATCTTTAACCGTTTTGTCCGTTGTCCAAAACGGGTTTTTGGTTCAGGTTGATACCTTTTCGTAACTCAGTAGCGATTTTTTAAGACACTCGGAGCAGACACGCATTTTCCGACAACGGAGAAAAATGAGTAGAAAGAGATAAAATTAAAAAAACCCTCTCGTTCCAATTTTGGAGACGAGAAGGACATTATACTGACCTTACCGTGGTACCACTCCAATTCCCTTTCTCATTTTCAATTACGGGACCAAGCTTAGAAAACCGCCCTATAAGGAGAAAGAGCACTCTTTGGGATGCGATAACGGGCATCGGACCGACTCATCCTATGGGTATGTGTTCAGATGAGCAGCTCCAGGGCGACCTTCAGTCGAGGAAACTTGAGGAGACCTTTCAGCCGGTGAGTCCCCATCTCTTGCAAGTCCGGACGACTTACTCCTCCCTTTCAACGCTTTTCTGGGTAATCTATTTAGATGTTAATTACGCACACCGTTTTACTAAAGTTTCACGGCGATGCTGAAAAAATATTGTGTTTACGCTTTAAGTATAACACATTTACGGAGAGATGTCAAGAAAAATTAACCTATCAAAAGGCTATAGGTAGTTAGTGGTTATTTCGGAAGTAGAGGGTAGGTTTGAAACGCTGTTCGTGCCTACCCGTACCACACCCGAAAGTTATTATGGGAAGTTAAGCATTCGCCACGTAGAGTTCGTTAACGCGGTTCCAGTTGATGACATTCTTCCAAGCTTCAATGTAATCTGGACGACGGTTCTGGTAGTTGAGATAGTATGCGTGTTCCCAGACATCGATGCCGAGAAGTGGGGTATGTCCCTGCATAATCGGGCTGTCCTGGTTTGCAGTGGAATAAATTTCCAAGCCGCTATCGCCGAGGACGAGCCATGCCCAACCGGAGCCGAAACGTGTGGCGGCTGCAGTCGTGAATGCCTCATTTGCAGCCTCAAGGGATCCAAAGGCGGATTTTATCGCTGCTGCGAGTTCGCCGCTCGGATCGCCGCCGTTGCCACTCGGGCACATAATCGACCAGAAGAGGGAATGATTGGCATGTCCGCCGCCATTGTTGATGACAGCTTGACGCTTGTCTTCTGGGACCTGGTCGAGATTCTGGAGGAGTTCGTGAACATCCATATCGGCGAGACCACCGAGTCCTTCCAAAGCAGCGTTGAGATTGTTGACATAACCCTGATGGTGTTTGCCGTGATGGATTTCCATCGTATCGGCACCGATGTGAGGTGCCAAAGCATCGTGCGCATACGGGAGCGCTGGTAATGTGTGTGCCATTTAAAAAATAGCCTCCTATTTTATTTTTTAGCTGCGCTTGCAAATTGCGCGCTATGGGCGTGCAAGCAATATACTTAAAAAATCTAAGAAAGTATAGCAGAATTGTTAGAAGTCTGCAAGTTTTTTCTCGTGGATGGGAATTGTATGTTGGATCCAGGAGGGCGTGGTTGGAATGCAGAGCGCATTGCGAAGAGTACGCCGCAAAACCTCAACGGCGAAGTCAGGAGACAGATTAGTCGTCCGATTGGCTTACTTCAGAGATCGCACCGACACGGCAAACCCGCTTATAGACGCAATAACTACAAGGAGTCGTTTTATCTTGGGGGATAACAGGTTTATCTCCATCTTCTTTGGTTTTGACAAAACCGTATTCTTCAGTATCAATATGGCGACCTTCCTCAACCTCTTCTTCGGTTCTTACAAATGTTTTGACACGTGTAATGAGAGGAAAGTTCCCCTTGGAAATACTATCAACGTATTGTTGAACGTAGCCACTGACACGCACAAGTCGGTCCTCGAAAATTTCATCGTCTAATAACTGACCACTTCGTGAACTAACTGACCTCCAATCTGTACCGTTGTAGTTTTTGAATGCCTCGCCGTTTAAGAATTCTGTTCCGATACCGAGTTCAACTGCGCATTGGTCCAGTCTGATCTTATGATAGAGACCTGATGCTGCTTCTAAATCGGTTATTCCATTATTATCCAGCAATTGCTTTGCGATTTGTAGGTAGATCGGAAGTTGGAGGCTACGTCCACTAAGGATTTCGGGCATTCTAACCGTAGAGCTACCGGTCTTGTAGTCGATAACATTAAAGGCCCCGTTGCCAATATCGATACGGTCTACCTTGCCCTTCATACGGACTTTGCCTATCGGGATCGGTGTCAGGCAACTGAGTTTTGGATCTCTCATTTCCTGATCTTGCCCAAAACTCACTTCAAAGTAGTGTGGCGTAACAGGTAGATCGTAGGCGCGTTCTGCTTCAAGCCATTTGCGTAGGGCAACGCGGAGTTTTTCTACGTCCGTTTCCCAAAAAATATTGTTCGCACCGATAGGGTTCTCAGTGCGCTGATTGCGGTGTTCTTCAGATTTGGCATCTAAGATTTCATCTAACTGTTGTCTCGCCTCCTCAAAACCTTGTCCGACGCGTGGATTTTCTCGGCGGTTGTTGTAGAATTCAAAGAGAACTTCATGGAGAAGGGATCCCCTTCCACGGTTAGATAATTCGTCTTCTGTTTCTTCCTCTTCAACACGAAATCTCAACACATTATTGACAAAGTACTGAAACGGACACTTGGCGTAAGTTTCTAATTCCGTGACAGAATAAGGTTTGTTGTGAAGCCTTTTCAACCGATTTTGGCTTCCGTCAGAAAGGTTTCCTGCCGTTAACACCCCTTCATAAGCCAAGCATTCGTGTGTTTCCTCTCGGCTCTTTTCAACTGCAATTACATGGTCAATTAAAGGACGCATACCCGCCAAGTTATCAGGGAATGCTCGGTCAGACGGCGTGGAGGTTGTCCATATATGATTGCCATACGTCCTGAGAAAACCTGGGACGCTGCCTTGTTCAGGGTTCGCGACTTCAATCGTCTCAACGTCGGCGATTGCCTTTAATTGTCCGAGAAAAGGAGAAGGGATCAGCTCCGCTTCGCGCTCACGTCGTGGTGCAAGGAGGTAAAGTCGCTCGCGAAAAGATTTGAGTACCCGATAGAACAGAAAGCGGTTATCACGTAGGAGCTCTTCTTCATCTCGATACGGAACTTCCGGGAGCAATGGATCAGGACGATAATTTTCTGGAAATCTGCTCTCTACAAAATCGCCCAAAAAGACGGTATCGAACTCCATACTTCTGAGTTCACCGAGTGGTACAATTTTGACAGATTCTCCTTTTGTTGCCGTTCTGTTGCGATAGTTTGTATGTCTGGCAATGCGGAGGAGTTTGTCAATATATTCACTAAGCGGATATAATTTTTCGCTTTCCGCTCTTAAAACGCTACAGAGTTCTTTAACAATCCGCTTGAATAGGCGATAAGCCTCAACTTCGCCTTCGACAATTCCGCTATTTTCCGCAAGCATCGGGTTTAGAATGTGTTGAACGACCTCTCCCTTTTTGAGTAACTTGTCAACATACTCCTGAAACTCATTCGGGTGAAATCTACTTGCATCTGATGCCGGTTCAACCTCAGAGAAATAGGCATCGTCTATAGCGGTTCGATCTGATGAGAGATGAGAAAAGATCGATTTGACGACTTCTGACTTTGTTATCGGTGCGTTCTGCGCGAGTGAATACGGGATACCGTAAGTGGGGAAGGTTTCGGCAATACGCTGCTGATATTGTCCGATATTGTAGTAAGCAACACAGATGTCACTGAGTTGGCAGTGCCCTTCTAAAATCCGTTTTTGGATCAGAGACGCAATCTGTTCAACCTCATCGGACCTATCAACAGGTCTCAACATTTTAATTTCAGATGTTGTCTTCGAAGCGGCTACTGAATTTGCGTTGCCATTTTCTGTTTGGAACAGGTTTTCGGCGAAATGTTTATGGCGTTCAGGGGCCCGTTCATAGTTAGGATCAATAGTGGCTTTCGCGTCTGTAAATTGCGAGACGAGGTCCCCGATATCTTTATAGAGTGTTTGGTTTGCTGGAACATAGTCGGTACGAAACCACATCTCTATATCAGACATCTCGGCAATGCTTGTTAAGATCTTGGTGTTGACTTCAGAAAGGACGGTGAAACCTTCAACGACGACAAGTTTAACTGACGGAAATGCGCTTTCCATAAACTCCGGATCGAAATTGTTCGCAAGGTATAGACGTTTCCCGTGTTCATCTATCCAACCGTCTTCAAGTTTAGTTTCGTAATCGTTATAAAGGCGTGCGAGGTCGCTCTTAGTTGGATTATCTGCTGCAATGTTCTCGGATGTCTCACCACGTTCCTTAAGGCGGTTAATTGTGACTGCGATGAGGGAGAGCGTGCTATCTGGAACAGGGATATTTTCGGTGGGTCGGAACTCTTCATAGCGGTGGTTATCGCTATTATTCGCGATCTCATGCAGCCAGAGGTTTTGGATTCCTTGTGAGATGTGTTTTCTCGCGGGACGCACTCGGTTATATAATCTCTGCACGAAATTTTCGATGTCCAGTACGCGTAAGTTGGTGACCGCCTTGTTTTGATGATAGCCGACCAATTCGCGCTGGCGTTTCACGCGTGCGGCATCGGTCGGCACAATGACGACAAAGGAGCCTGCTCGATCGTTCTGAATGCGGGTTTTGAGGGTGTTTTCTATATCTTGCATTTTGTCCCGGCACACGGCGCGTGCCTACTACTTTACTTGTGTGCCGAGCGGCATTTCTGTTTCAAGGGTTGCCAAGACCACAGAGTCACCGCTCGCCGCGAGAATCATACCGTGTGACTCGACGTTACGGATGGTGGCGGGTTCCAAATTTGCGACGACTATTACCTGTTTTCCTACCAATGCTTCAGACTTATAGTGTTCAGCGATGCCGGCAACGACTTGCCGTTTTTCGGTGCCGAGGTCTACCTGCAACTTGAGAAGCCTGTCAGCCCCTTCAATGGGTTCAGCTGCGAGGATACGCGCGACGCGGAGATCAAGTTTCTGGAAATCGGCAAAGGAGACGAGATCGGTTGTTTTCTTTCCTTCCTTCTGCTTCGACTTGGCTACCTTTTCAGGTTCGGACTGTTTCTGCTTTTTGATATCGACGCGTGGGAAAAGAGGTTCACCCTTGCTGACTGTTAGACCTGCGGGTAAACGTCCCCATTCTGCGACAGTATCGAAATCCGCCAAACCGATCTGTTTCTGGATCTTCTCAGCGGTTTCGGGAATAAAGGGCGAAATTAGCACAGAGATGAACCGCAATGCCTCTAAGCTATTGTAAAGGATCGTGCCCATTCTCGGTTTCGTCTCCGGTTTCGCAAGCGTCCAGACCTGTGTCTGTTGGACATACCGATTGATGCGCCTGACGAATTCCCAGATAGTTTCCAATGCCACGTCAAACGCGAATACGTTTATATGCTCATCTAATTTATCTACCGTCGTTTGTGCC
Source organism: uncultured bacterium (assembly GCA_964593655.1). Classification (GTDB taxonomy): domain Bacteria; phylum Poribacteria; class WGA-4E; order WGA-4E; family WGA-3G; genus WGA-3G. The sequence goes on from CAZQIP010000314.1 coordinate 27,063, forward strand.
ATCTCTTTGACTTCGTCGTCAAATTCACCCGGTGTTGTCGGTGTCGGAATTGCCTCGAAGTTCTTGTTGACTAAACCGAGGACACGATTGAGAAGGTTGCCGAGATCGTTCGCGAGATCTGCATTGTAACGCGCGTGCAAACGAGCGGGGCGGTAATCGCCATCGTTGCCGAAACTAAATTCGCGCAGAAGGTAATAACGGAACGCATCAACACCATAAGTGGCGATGTCGCCATCCATATCAATGAAGATGCCCCGTGTTTTGCTCAGTGCTTCGCCATCTTTTGTCAACCAACCGTGTCCGACGATATGTTTAGGAAGTGGTAAGTTCGCAGCCATTAGCATTGCCGGCCAAAGCAGCGCATGAAAACGGGTGATGTCTTTTCCCATCATGTGAACATCAGCGGGCCAAAAGGTTTGATAACTCTCGCTATTTGTTTCATAACCGAGGGCAGTAATATAGTTACTTAAAGCCTCTATCCAGATATAGATGATATGCTCTGGATCAAACGGGAAGGGGATTCCCCAAGATAGGGAGGCACGGGAAATACTTACATCTTGCAATCCAGATTCCAGAAAATTTAATAACTCATTGCGGCGAGCTGCAGGGTAGACGAAATCCGGATGCTCGTGGAGATGTGCAAGTAAACGATCTTGATACTTGGAGAGTCTAAAAAAATAATTCTCCTCTTCCAACCATTGCAGTGGCAGTTTATGAACAGGACATATTTTTTCGTCTGTTAGTTCTTTCTCTGAAAAAAACTCTTCACATGAGAGACAGTAATACCCTTCGTACTTCCCTTTATAGACATCACCGTTGTCATAGAGTACATTCAGGAATTTTTGCGCGCCACGCTTGTGTAAATCGCTGGTTGTACGGAAAAAGATGTCATGCGAGATGTTCAGGCGTTCCCACAGCTTAACGAACGTTGGGGCGATCTTATCGCAATAAGCTTGTGGCGAGAGCCCTTCCGCTTTCGCGGCGTTATACACATTGGCAGCATGTTCATCAACGCCGGTAAGAAAGCAGACTTCAGTGCCTTTGAGACGGTGATATCGCGCTAAGACATCGGCGGCAATAGTGGTATAGGCGTTTCCCGCGTGCGGTTCACTGTTCGGATAATAGATAGGCGTAGTGACGTAAAATGTGCTCACTGAACTTCCTTTTTTTGGATAAAAAATGTGTTGAAACTTCTCAGTTTCTTTTTAAGATAACAATCCGATTGCTGTTTGTGCCTTTTCTATTATTGGCTACGCCCCAGCAATTCGCAGTTTTCGTGAAATGCTGCATGTTAATCATGAGTTTTTCAGGGATAAGCCTGGCATCCAACGAAGCTTTGACAACTGCGTCCTCTAAAAAGACAGTCCTATTCCGTACCTCCCCGACTTCAAATGCCACTCGTCCTCCATGCTTCAATACCCGACGCAGTTCTACAAAGACATCTGTCATTCGAGCGGTCCAATCCTCAATTGACTTTAATTGCCAAATTTTGCCTTGTTCAATTTCTATACCACAAAACCACATCCGTAACCAGTTGTCCTGCGTATAGTCAATAGTGTCAAGAAAAGGAGGCGAAGTGACAACTAAATCAACCGATTCGTCCTCAATTTGAGGCGTTCTATCTGCGGATTGGGTGAAAAGTGAAGCATCATCCCTGAAAAAATGATCCGGTAGACTGTGCCGCAAGAGCTGTTTAGATTTTCGGTGCATCAGTGCCTTCGTATCTCGATATTCAGGTTCCTGATTGCGTTTTTCGTTGATTCTCCGTTGGGAAGCGACCGAGGCAGCAAGATTCGGTGGGAGGGTAAAAACAGAGAAAAAACCCGAAGAATGTCCCGTTAGACGAGTACACGCCACCATTTGCAGCCAAGTATCAACTACATCACGCTGCGACTGTTGAAAATAAGTCCGCCATCCGTAAATCTCTCGAAGCGTGTTCTCATGAAAAAAAACGAGAAGCTCTTCGTCGATTTCCACATCCGTAGATAGATGGATCTCCTGTAACCGTTTTTCGATTTCTGCTAATGTTGGCGGGTTGAGACGCGGGTATATGAGAATTCTCGATAACGGATTCACATCATTACCGATGACACGGTGCCCGTGCAGCTGTGCCTCTATCAGCGTTGTTCCGCGTCCCATAAACGGATCATAAATTACAGATTCCGACTTGCAGAACTTCTTGATGAAATATGCTGGTAACTGTGGTTTGTAACAGGCACGGTATGAAACCTCATGAAGAGAATGTCCAGCACGCTGTTTCGCTGTCCAAAACTCATCTATATGAGTGGGGAGCTGAATCGTGTAATCGTCAGGTCTGTTAAAATCTAAGGCTAATTGCATCATAATTATGAATAATCTCCCTCTGGCAATAGACTTGCGGACTAGATTATTTTACTATAGTGATTTCCAGTTGCCAGGATCTTGTGATTCACAGAAGCTTCAAGCCTAACACTTACAGGAGTTGTAGGTTCAAGAAAATCCAATCGAATAGCATCAATTAGAACCAAATCTTCGTCAGTGTGTTCTGAATAAAGTACTGTCAAGAGAAGATGATAGATAGGCTCGGAAAATTGATCCTGGAGTTTTTTGGAGGATGAAGTTAACACACGGCGGTTCGCATCTTTTTCATCCCAATTAGCTGTTGCTTTCATTTCAAGTGGCATGCGGAGTTCCGTAGTTTGCTGAACCAGTACTTGATCTGGATAACCGCTGCCGCGACATTTGGAAATTGAAAATCCTGAAATAACTTCACTAAGTTTTTGAACGATATATTTCTCTACTTGGTTTCCAATTGACTGATTTGAACTTCCAGGGGTTAATGGGCAAACAGAACCTTTTAGCGAGGCATCTGAAACAGCATTTTTAAATGCTGATACGATGGTATTACGCAATTCCTGAGGCCATTGATGGATGAGTTCAACGGATGGTTGGCTTGTTTTTAAATCAGCGTCTTCATATATCACCCCAGCCTTACTAGACGATTCCTGAAGTATCTCATCCATAGTTCCATAGGTATGTTGCTTTTCCCAATTTAGCAAATCTCTGAAAAAATCTTTGAGGTTTGCCATAAAATCCCCCCCGAAATTAATATTTTCTACCTTTAGTAGTGCTTACTCTCTTTCTATCCGATAAGAGGCACCCAGAAACGGAATAGGGGGTCCGATTCGTGGTGGGACGACTCTCAAAGCTGGTTTGAATAGTATATCAAAAAAAAGGAAAAAAAACAAGTTCCGGTGTCTAAAGGTTTAAAATTTTTGACACGAAAGTCGGAATTCGGAAATCCGTTCTATAGATGGATAGCGGTCAGCTATCAGTTATTGCTTCACCAACTTCAAACACATTACCTCTAAAGCCAAGGTAGCGTTTGTGTTTGTGTTTTCGATGAGGGATTTGGTATTGAAGACCGTCTGGATGGCTTGCTGTATGCGCAGGCGGGAGTAGTACGGTACAATAGTCTGAAGCTCTTCAACGGAGTGGATATGTGTTATGAGGTCGCTGGGCGCGCCTTGTTGCAAAAAGAGCAGGTCGCGATACCATGTGACTAACTCGCCTAAAGTTTCAGGGTTATCTTTGAAATGTTCTGCGAGTCTGAAAGCAGCCAACGGATCTGTTTCCCTGAGAATTTCTGGCACTTTTTCTGAGAGCGCATCACCTTTTTCAAGTCGCGTGAGTGCTTTTCCGATCGCTCCGTCTGCAGCGATAGCGAGTGTTGTGGCTTGCTCTGGTGCGACTGAAAACTTTTCCACTAAGATTTCGGCTAATTCTTGTGTCTGCATCGGGTGAAATTGTAAAATTTGGCATCGGGAACGTGTGGTTGGCAGCAACGCTCGGATGTTCGATGTGAGTAAGATCAAAACGGAGGAGGCAGGTGGCTCCTCAAGCGTCTTGAGTAAACAGTTCTCTGCTTCGGCGTTCATGCGTTCTACGTCCGTCAAGATGTAGACTTTGCGACTCGCTTCAAGTGGCTCATAGATAATCTGTTTTTGTAGCTCCCGAATTTGACCTATCTTCAGTAGGCTGCCTTCAGGTCGGATGAACTGTAGGTCAGGGTGATTGCCGGAATCCACCTTCCGACAGGCGAGACACGCGCCGCATACCGTGGGAGGCTGCGCGTCTTGCTGACAGAAGATAAGTTGCGCGAAATAGCGTGCGACTGTCTCTTTTCCGACACCGGTCGGCCCGACGAAAAGATATGCCCCGGCAATACGATCCGATGCCACGGTATGTTGGAGTTGCTCGATAGTTTGTTGATGACCAATGATCGGATTTTGCATTTTTCCTGCCAAAAGAGATGTCTTTACTTTGAGAGGCGCGCTTGATATTTGGCTAAGAGTTCGGCGTGAACAGCATCAGGCGACTGTGTGGCATCTATCAGCTTGACGCGATCCGGCTCCGCTCTCGCGACAGCCAGGTACCCCTCTCGGACTTTACGATGGAATGCCAACGGCTCTTTATCCAAACGGTCGCGGTGCGTCTCACCTTGTTGTTGACGTTGCAAACCGATCTCCGGCGGTAGGTCAAGAATAAAGGTGATATCCGGAGTCAAGCCCCCCGTAGCAACATGATTTAACTGATGGATAATCTCAAGATCAATACCGCCACGATACCCTTGATACGCCACAGTAGCATCCGTAAATCTGTCACAGATAACAATTTGATGTGCTGCCAATGCGGGACGGATGCGTTCGTCTACGTGTTGGGCGCGTGCGGCAGCGATCAACAACAACTCTGTCATCGTTGTGATTCTGTCGGATGTCAAAAAGATGTCTCGGATCCGCTCTGAAACAGGCGTGCCACCGGGTTCACGCGTGAGTACAACATCGGGCCCGAGGACGGCTGCCAACCGTTGGACCTGTGTAGTTTTGCCCGCACCTTCTACGCCTTCAAATGTAATGAAAATACCGCGATGTGCCATTTTTTTATTGTTCCTTGCGGATAAACAACGTACTATGGAGCATTGACGATTTTTGATCACGAGCCGTCCGAGCACTACATGTCGAACTCGGTTTTTGGTACTGATAGATACGGGACAGATCAGATAAAAAGCACCCACATCGGACTTTCACCGACTGTGTATGTAGCAAGCGGTGTCAATTCACCACTCTGACGATTGATGCGGTAGGTCGCGAGTCTACCAGAACCTTGACCGCCAGCAAACAGGAAGTTGCCTGTCCCGTCAATGTTGAAGACACGCGGTGTCGGTTCGGTCAACTGCTGTCCGATAGCACTGAGCTGCCCGCTCTCCGTGTCAACAGTAAATCCCGCGATACTATCGTGTCCGCGATTGGAGACATAGAGAAATTGCCCCTGTGGATCAATGTGAATTTGTGCGCAGGTGTTATCCGCCTCAAAATCCTCGGGGAGGGTCGAGAGGTCTTCTTGTAGGTCTACTAAGATGCCGGGGTGGTCTCCGTCTTCTTGAAGCGTGTACGCCGAAACACTCGATCCATTTTCGTTTGAAAAATAGAGGATCGGTTTGCTCGGGTGGAAACAGAAGTGACGGGGGCCGATCGGGGCACCCGGATTGAGATTCCCTACAATATTCTGTGTGAGCATACCTGTCTTTTCATCAAAATGAAACTGATAGATAGCGTTTCGCGGAACAGTATGTGGGACAAAGGCAAATCGGTTTGAGGCATCTGTTTCGATGCAGTGGGCGTGTATATCTGTTTCGACGGTCTGAAGTGTTTCGCCTTCGACGGTTTTATCAGCGCCGATCGCGTGAACGGTAACTTTGCCTGCACCGTAATAGGCGGAGAGCAGGAAACTCCCGGTTTTGTCTGTTGCGATATAACATGTATCCGCATCCAGAGAAATTGTTCGCAAGTGTGAGAGGTGTTTCGTCTCTTCATCAATACGGAAACTGGCGATTTCACGACTCGACCGCAGCCCTGCGTATAGGTAGTTGCCACACGGTGAGAGAGCTAACGGACCTGGAGAACCCGTGACGTTGATGTTTTCTTGAAGTTCGATGCCACCATTAGATACATCAAATGTATAAATGGCGATTCTGTTTTCTCCGGCTATGGAGAGATAGACATGCGTTTGCATATTTTTAACTATGGACCTCCGCGCAGATTGCCCTTACAGGTCAATCTGGTTTTTGATGTGATTCTGCGTTTTCCTGAGGGAATTGCATTCTTCCGTTTCAGTTTATTTTTTTACTTTAATCGTCCGCTGCCAACTTCAATAGCATCTGTTGTGGCGTGAGGATTGGAATATTATTACGCGAAAACCCCGTAAGATTCCGTGTAACAATCACATCAAGTTGCCTACTTATTGCACATGCCATTTGCAGATTGTCTTCAAAATCGTTTCCATCTAGCGTTGTTGCCAAACGTAGTTCATCAATTCCAACCGGTATAACGGACAATTGGTCTAAACTGGAGTGTACCGCTTGCCATGCTTTTTCACTGCCTGCGTAGCGGCGAGTTATGTAAAAAATATCAGTTAGCGAAGTTGCCGTGACACAAGCGACAAATTGCCTGTCAAGTTTGGCTTGCCAGAGGGCTGCAGCATCGGTGCTCCAGGGTGTACGGTCAAGCAAAACATCCAGAATTACATTTGTATCTAACAATGCGTGAATCATCCGTATTTTTTCAAGCGCTCCTCTTCAAGAATTTTCTTGCAGTCTTCGTCGGTAGGGGGCGCGGCATCCGTTTTCGCAATACCGACTACTTCATCCAATGACATAGTTTGTGGCGGGGGCTGAATACGCGAGGGCACCACAGTCTCCAAAATCCGACGCGCCAAGTCAATGCGCATTTCTGGGGCCCAAGTTCTCACGCGATCCCACACTTCAAATATCTCTTTCAAATTCACGGATTCCATCAAAGTCTTCAGCGTGGAAACCTCTGAATTTATTCAGAGGCAGAAACGCTGTCCTCCTTTTTTTTATCAAAGTGTCTATCTGATTGTCTGAAAAATGCCAGCAGCACCCATGCCTCCGCCGACACACATTGTTACCATACCGTATTGGTAGTTTTGCCTACGCATCTCATTAATTAGGCTCACGGTAAGTTTTGTGCCTGTGCAACCGAGCGGATGTCCGAGGGCGACTGCCCCCCCGTTGACGTTTACCTTTTCGGGAGCGAGTTGTGCCTCTTGAAGCACAGCAAGGGCTTGCACAGCAAACGCTTCGTTGAGTTCTATGACATCTATATCGTCTAAAGTTAACCCTACCGACGCGAGTGCTTTCGGGATGGCTGGCACCGGTCCGATGCCCATGATTTCAGGCGGAACACCGGCTGTGGCGTAACTGACAAAATGAGCCAATGGAGCGTAACCCTCTGACTTCGCGCGCGCCTCGGACATGAGGACGACTGCAGCGGCAGCGTCGCTCATCTGCGAAGCGTTACCAGCCGTCACTGTGCCGTCCACGTGAAAAACAGGCTTCAGGGATGCCAATGCTTCCGTTGAAGTATCGCGGCGCGGACCTTCATCCGTATCAAAAACAGTACGCACGGTTTCAGGAGTGCCTTCCGAATTGAGGTGCGTCTCCTTTACCGTCAACGGCACGATTTCTTCCCTGAATTTGCCAGCATCAATCGCTGCGATCGCCTTGCGATGGCTCTCATAGGCATAGGCATCTTGATCACTGCGAGATATACTATATTTCCGCGTCAGGTTTTCAGCGGTCAATCCCATGCTCAGATACGCCTCCGGTGCATGTTCTATGAGCGAAGGGTTCGGGGAGAGGTTAGCACCGAACGGCACCTGACTCATGCTCTCCACACCCCCCGCGATAACCACCTCGGCGCGCCCTGATAGAATCTGATCGGCACCCATCGCTATCGTTTCTAAACCGGATGCACAGAATCGGTTGATCGTAATGGCAGGGACGGAGACCGGGAACCCTGCACGTAAGCTGGCAATACGAGCGACGTTGTAACCCTGCGGTCCCTCATGTGTAGCGCAACCGATAATAACATCGTCTATGGTATCAAGCGCAAGCTGCGGAAGTCTCTCCACCGCACCACAGAGCGCAGCGGCGGCGAGTTCGTCTGGACGTGTGTGTTTCAGGGTGCCTCTTCCCGCTTTTCCGACGGCTGTGCGCACTGCAGATACGATAACCACGCTCGATGCCGCTTGCATTATTTTTTACCTCTCTGGAGTGTCGCTTCTATCCTTGCGTGCGTCTGCTGTTCCCCACAAAGACCGAGGAAGACCTCATGCTCCAAGTCGAGCAGATATTGTTCCGTAACGAACTGTGGAGCCGAAAGTTTGCCACCGCAGAGTACATACGCCAATTTATTAGCGAGGTCTTGTGCATAATCGTCAATGGTATCCGCTTGTCGAAGTAGATGCGTCTGTAGATTGAGTCGAGCAATCCCTTCCTCACCAAGGACAAATATTTGTTGCGGCTCAGGTGGAGAATACCCGGCTCCGTGCATTGAGAGAACAAGTTGCTTGGCATCCTCAAAATGTGTCTCTCGGTTTGATGAGACAGCATCCGTGGGACGGAGGTACCCGAGTGCCATCGCATCTGCAGCATTTTGTGAAACGGTGGATTCCCGGATCGTCCCAAAAGCCTTATTAACGGATGGAAACAGGTCCTGAATCGGTGCGGGCAGCGTTTGCCCCTCTAAGCATCGAAGTGCCATCTCCTTAGTGCCACCGCCAGCCGGAATAAGTCCGACACGGAGTTCAACGAGACCGAGGGAACTATCAGTGAAAGCTTGTACAGCATCCGCACCGAACGCCAGCTCACATCCACCGCCGAGTGCCATACCCGCTGTTGCCGCGACGACCGGCTTTGATGCCGTCCGGAGTCTTGTGCAGACGGTTTGCAGTTTGCGGAGTGTTCCAGAAATAGCGTCCCAATTCTGGCTCTTCGCACGTTCCAGAAGGAGGATGAGGTTAAGTCCCACTGAAAAATGCTTCGCTTCTGTGGCGATAACCATGCCTGCGTAATTGGTTTCCACCTCGTCCAACGCAGCATCAAACATCTCCAGCATTCCGTCCCCTATGATGTTCAATTTACTATGCAGTTCAAGTCTGGTGATGCCATCGCCGATGTCTATCAGACTGGCATCCACATTGGAAATGATAGGTGTAGCGTCTGTCGTTTTTAATGTTGACATTTCAATAATTTACCTTAGTGGCGTTTCCAAACCGCCGGCAATTGAGCACTACGCATCGAAATGGTAGACGATTTCATCGAACCGATCCGCTGCGAAGGTGAACAAAAAAACTAAATTCTCAGTCCCGGTACAACGGAGTGAGTGCTTTGCATTAGCGGGTATGAAGACCGACGCCCCCGGACTGAGCGATGCCGCGTGATCGTCTACTGTCACATACCCGTGCCCGCTGATGACATAGTATGTCTCTGCAGGGGCATGGTGA
>CAZQIP010000315.1:0-9181 GCA_964593655.1 uncultured bacterium
CTATTAACTAATGCCGATACGTCTCGCCTATCAAATTATTGGCGGCACGGACGGGTCGGAAAAGGGTCTGTCGCTTGGCAGGCATTGCTTCAAGCAGCTTTGGATGCGGATCCCAATCGTGCCATTTGCTATTGACGGTGTTGTAACAGCTGAAAGTAGCGAGGCGGTTGTTCGCCTCGTTCGTCCACGTGTGCGTGCTATGTGTCAACGCCTCCGTGAAAAAGAGGAGTGACCCAGCAGGACATTCATAAGTATCCCAAATCGGTGAATCTTGACTTCGGATTGTGTCGGGTGCTGTGTAGACGGCTTTATGGCTTGCTGTAATAAATAGCGTTCCGCCTTGCCGATATTTGACCGGGTTCAGTTCCCAGACGACGCGAGTCAATCCGCTGTGTCCTTTTCCAGGGATACACCGATAGAGGTGCGAATCACCGGGAAAGCGGAGCATCCCGTTTCCGTTGTGGGGATTGAACCTTCCATCGCCGACAGTGCGATAGAACAGGTGACACGATTCCATGCGAAAGCCGTAGCATTCTTGACTTGATAGTGCCGGATGTGCGAGAAACTCGTTAAGGAAACCGACGACGTTCGGATGGTCAGAGAGGCGTTGCAAGGGACCACCGAGCGGAGAACGTTCGTGCTTCGGAATCGACTCCGGTTCGTGGTGGAGTTTATAGGCGAATTCTTGCATCTCCGCGAGTTCATCACCTGACAGCACACCCGGAATCAAGAGCCAACCGCGCATATCAAAGAGATACTTCTGTTCCTGCGTCGGTGGAACAACAGGTGTGCCGTTGGAGGTTGTTTCCGTAAGTTGGGCATTTTCAATGTCGAGTGCTGCCCCAAGGTTTTTATCAACAATAAAAGGTTTTGTGTGATTCATGCCTTCTGCCATTTTTTTACCTATTCGCTCCTGGGCTGCCCTGCACTACGTTTCGGACAGGTTTTCGGTGAAGTTGAAGTGTTCCTTAGGAATTGTGAGTGGCTTAAGGAAGTCATCACTCACATTCCTGATCTCTACGATTATTCAGTGATTTTGTCCTTCCTATGCGGCTTTTGCGCGTTTGAGTGCATCTTCAGAGACGTTCAAAGTCTTGGTAATATCCTCATCGGTATGGGACATAGACATGAACCAGATATGTCCCTCTGGTAGGTATAAACCGCCATCTAAAGTTGCTTCATAGAAGGTTTTGTGGAATCGCTGCTGTTTTTCGTCATCGCTGTTGGTACTCAAACCGAAGTAGGGCATGGGGCCAATACCGCCGATGCGGGCGTTATCAATACCGAGACGTGCTGTCATCTCTCTGTAGCCATCTAACAACTTCTGTCCCTGTTTCCACATAAAGGCGACACCGTCTTCTGCTTCAAGTGCTTCAATTGTGGCGATCGCAGCGGCAACGAGCGATACCTCCCCGTGGAAGGTCGCGGCGACCCAGACATCGCTGACTTCATCCATGATTTCTTTTTTTCCAACGACGACAGCCGTTGCAAATCCGTTCGCGAGTGCTTTGCCAAAGACAGACATATCGGGTGTGACCCCGAAATATTCTTGTGCACCGCCTAAAGCATAGCGGAATCCGGTTTTGACCTCATCGAAAATCATCAATGCCCCGTTGGCATTGACAAGTTTCTTTGCTTCTTCAAGGTATCCGTCTTTCGGGAGATCGTGTCCGGAGGGCTCCATAATCAAACAGGCAATCTCATCAGGGTGTGCTTTAAAGAGGTCGGCGAGTCCTTCAAGATCGTTGAAATCAACGCTGAGTGTCGCAGCAGCGGCACCTGACAAGTGTCCGCGTGCGTGGCTACACCAGTCGTGCCATCCGTGATACCCCGATCGAATCACTTTTTCTCTATCGGTATATGCGCGAGCGAACTTAATCGCGCCGGTAGTTGCATCCGAACCGCCCACAAAATAAGCGACTCTGTCCGCCGATGGGATAATCTGAACAAGTTTTTCGGCGAGTTCTACTTCAAGTGTATGCCCGAAATTATAGACATTGCCACGTTCAACGAGGTATTTTGTAACCGTGTCAATGACAGTGGGATAGGCGTGCCCAAGGATCATGGGTCCATATCCCATGAGATAGTCGATATAGTCGTTTCCATCGGCATCCCAAAAATGCGCGCCTTTCGCGCCTGCGACCATAACAGGTCTCGGTGGTTGGCTCTGTTTATGGGGTTGCCCCCCACCGACTAATGCTGCTTTCGCGCGTTCTTTCCACGCGAGTGATTTTTCAAAACTCCGTCCCATCCAGAAACCTCCAATTTCGGTATGCTATGCGTTAGGATCCGCTTTGATTCTAACTATTTTAACATAATTCTGGATTTGATGGCAGAATTTCTTGAAAAATTGTCCGCTTTTATGGAATAATAAGATAACTTGAGTGTTGTGGATAGGATTCATAGCAAGTTTCGGAAGAGAGGGAGAATAAAAATGGCAGAACATCTCTTAAGTGATGCGCAGATGCGGGAATTCATTGTGAACGGTTTTGTGACCGTTACAACCGAGCTGCCTGCGCAATTTCACGATGCAGTCTATGAAAAGACGGTAAGTGTCTTTGATAAGGAAGGGAATCCGGGGAATAACCTTTTACCGCGGATACCAGAGGTTCAGAGCGTTTTTGATGACCCAAACGTTAGAGGTGCCTTGACGAGTCTGCTTGGCCCGGATTACTACATGCAGCCGCACCGGCATCCGCATTACAATCCGCCCGGGAGTAAAGGGCAAGGTCTGCACCAAGATGGCGGGAAACGCTGGTCGCACCATACACGCAGGCTGTTGGTCTTCTATTATCCACAGGATACTCCCGTTGAACTCGGTCCGACGGGTGTGGTCCCGATGAGCCACTATTTTAGTACAGGTGAAGGTTCAGGGGTCTCGCCGGAACAACCTATTATAGGTGAAGCGGGAACCGTCGCTTTTGCGAACTACGATCTGTGGCACCGTGCCATGCCGAACAGCAGTGAGAAGCGGCGCTACATGATGAAATTCCTCTACGCCCGGATGTCAGAACCTGACGTACCGACATGGGCAAATAAGGAGACGGAGTGGGCAAACGAGACGCCTGTGGGACCTGCTGAATATCAAGAGATGTTCCGACACCTCTGGCATTGGCATCGAGGCGCGGAATTCGGGGTTGCAAACCGCTCCCACAACGGGATATCAAACGGCGCCTCGTTGTCAGACTTGATCAGTTCGCTGAATAGTACAACAGAATCGACAGGGTTGCAAGCGGCTTACGAATTGCCCCGTTTTGGAGAGAAAGCGGTTCCGGCTTTAGTCCGGTGTCTGGCAGAAGCATCGGAGATGACACGCCGAAATGCCTGTTACGCGCTCAATGCAGTTGGAACACCGACCGTTGAGGCCCTCCGCGATGCCTTGAAAGATCCACGTGAATACGTCCGAGATAACGCTGCCGAGGCACTCGGCGATCTCGGAAACAAAGCAGAACCGGCTGTGTCTGCACTGGTTGAGACGCTCGCGGACGAATCGGGTTCTGTACGTTCACGGACAGTAGAGGCGTTAGGCACAACGAGTCAATCGAGTTCAATCGCTGTTCCGGGTCTTGTAAAGGCATTAGAAGATGAGAATGATGGGGTCCGCCGAAATGCGGTGTTCGCGTTGGCACGGATTGGTAAGGACGCTGATGGTGCTGTTGAAGGGTTACAGAATTTGCTGTTTGACGCGAATCGCTATATTCGTGGTGATGCGGTGCATGCGCTTTATCGTATCGGGACACCGGCGGCAAAGTCGGTGCTGCTGCGTCATCTTCAGACGACGCGATGGTGTCCGATCACCTCAAGCGAAAGTACGTTTTAGATAAGATTGAGATTCTGTCTCGGCGCGGTTACAAACCGCGCCTACTGCGATGTAGTACTTACGGTGACGTGATGGGAAAATTTAGGTAAAAAATTCTTCGTTATGCGGACGGACATCCACCTCAAAGGTCCACGCACTTCTTTCCTGTTGCACTAAAGCCCAGTAGGTATCGGCGATGGCATCGGGTTCGAGAAGCGGTTCATTTTCACTGAGTTTATAGCGTTGTCGTACGCCCGGTGTATCAATCACACCGTCAATGATAACATGTGCGACATGGATGCCGTGGGGTCCGACTTCGCGGGCGAGTGCTGACGCTAAGCCTCGCGTTGCGAACTTGGCACTGCTAAACGCCAATGCGCCGGCTCTACCGCGTACAGCGGAGGTTGCCCCTGTAAAGAGTATGTTCCCACCACCTTTTTTCAGCATCCCCGGCACGACCTGCTTTGAACAGAGGAATCCACCGAGGGTACAGACACGCCATGCGCCCTCGAATGCTTCGGGTGTGAGGTCAGCGAAACTTCCCCACGCTGCGTTTCCAGCATGGTTTACCAAGATGTCCGGATCTCCGAGTTCTTCTCGGATACGATCAAAACTTCGATCCACCTGCTCAGGTTCGGTAATATCTGTCGGGATGGGGATAACCGTCCGTCCGGATTTTGCCAATCTTGTGGATAGGTTTTTAATGTAGGCAGATGAGCGCGACAGGAGTGCTACGTTACATCCTTCTTCTACAAATTTACGGGCGAGTGCAGCTCCTAAACCGGGACCGACACCTGCGATAACTGCTACTTTTTCCATAGTGATTCCTTCAGGACTCCTGAAAATGTGGGAGTTGGGTCTGCTTTTAGTTCACCGTGATCTATATAGACTTACGAAAATTTGTAAGTTAGGTTTCACTTGCAGTTCAAACGCGCCTATATGCTTAGCAAAAGAGATGCTGCAAAACCGCCGGATATTTTACTCATGTCTGAGTGCGTCAATTGGATGAAGTTTTGCGGCTTTCCATGCTGGATATGCGCCAAAAAAGATGCCGACCAACGCACTAACAACAAAGGAGATTATTCCGTACATCGGCGAGACAAGGGTTCGCCATTCCCAGAACGATGTGACCAGTTCAGCTCCGGCGATACCGACCCCGATCCCGACGACACCGCCTACGAGTGCAAGGCTTGTGGATTCAACGAGGAACTGTGCGAGGATATCTGAGCGTTGTGCGCCAACGGCTTTGCGTAGCCCAATTTCTTTCGTTCTTTCCGTTACAGAGACGAGCATAATGTTCATAATCCCGATGCCCCCGACAACTAAGGATACGACGGCAATCCCTAAAATCAGGTTGGTAAAGGTTTGGTTTGATTCTTCGAGTGTCTCCATGAACTCTGCCTGGTTCCGGACGTGAAAGTCAGGTTCTTTATTTGGCGCGATTTTATGTTCCTTTCGGAGCAACTCAGTTACCTCGGTTTCCGCTGCCTCAAGGAGTTTGCCGTCATTTGCCTGTATACTGATGCTTGAGAGATAGTCCGCACCAAAAACGCGCTTCATAGCGGTTGAATAAGGGATGAAAACTTGGTCATCGGGGTTGCGCCATCCGCTGGCACCTTTTTCCTTCATAACACCGACGACATGGAAACCGACATTTTTAATTTTGACCGTTTGGCCGACCGGTTCTACGGTTTCAAAGAGATTATCAACAACGGTTTTACCGAGAACACACACACGGTCCCGGTAGCGGATCTCGCTCTCTGTAAAAAATCGTCCTTTTTCGACGGTAAAATTTGCTGTGACGAGGTATGCTGGAGAAGTCCCGACGATGGTTGTGTTCGTGTTCTTATTGCGGAACTTTACCTGTGCACGGCTGCTGACTTCAGGCGTGACATAACCGAAAGTCTGTCCACGTTCCTGTAACGCTTCCATGTCTTCGACAGTGAGGGTTCTGCGGGCATCCGCGGAGCCACGTCCTCGAAACCTACTCTGCCCCGGTCGAACTGCGAGAATATTCGCGCCTAATGTCTGAATCCGTTCGGTGACATCGGCTTTCGCGCCTTCACCGATTGAAGTGGTGGTTATAATCGCGCCGACACCGATAATTACGCCTAACATTGTTAATAGAGATCGGAGTTTATTTGCCAATAAGGCATTGAGTGCGTTTGCGAAACTTTCAAGGATACTCATAGTATTCTCTCCTAAATATACGGTCAGACACCACGTCTATAAACCAAATCTGATGTTGAGAAGTCTATCGTCCCCGACCGCCGGTCATCCGCCGCATTGTGGAAGCTGGGTTTTGCATCATACGTCGCCAATTTTCACTACCGCCGCCACCCCCACGCTCAAAGCCACCGATTGCGATGATATCGCCTTCAGCGAGTCCTGAGATGATCTCAATCTTGTCATAGCTGTTAACGCCGGTTACAACGGGCTGTGGTCGTCCGGGTTGTCCATCTGCGTCGACGATCCTAACCATTTTCCTGCCCCGCATATCAAGGACGGCTTCGACTGGCACGGTAAGGATGTCTATTTTGTTAACAGCCGAGATTTGGACACTGGCGTTCATACCGGGTTTGAGAAACGGCATCTTTGTCTCTTCAGTTTCCGCGGGTTGGGTTTGGGTCGGTGCCACCTCTTCGGGTGCTTCTTCAAAGAAGCCGCCGAACAGTCCACCCGCATCATCGTCATCGGTTTCCGCTTCCGCTTCGGCTTCGTCAGATTTTTCCGGTTGCTGTGCTGGAGGTTCTTGGGTTGTAGGTCTTGACGGGACTCCATCAGCACCGCCCTCTTCTGCTTGGCGTTGTTGACGCATTGCGCGGAAACGTTCGCGTTGTTCGTCGGTCATATTTGCGAAATCTGGTCGCTCCCCGCCGCCTTGCCGATCGCCGCCACGCCGTCCGTCTGCCCCTCGCATCATCCCCTGACCCGTTCGAGTAGCTGCCACATTTTTCAATTCGGAGGTCACTTCAAAAGTTGTCACATTCTGAATGACTTGCCCTTGGGGTGCAATTTTCAAAACTTCGCCTTGAAATGGCATATCGGGGTAGGCTTCAACATTAATGGTCACGGGTTGTCCGATTTGGACCTTACCGATATCGGTTTCATCGACCTCGGTCACGACGTAGACAGTATCAAGGTCCGCCATTGTAACAATCGTCTGTCCTTCTTCTGAAGCGATTGAAGAGAGGCGTGAAGTGATGACTTGCCCTTCTTCAACCATTTTCTCAAGAATCGTTCCAGCGATGGGTGCCTTAATAATCGTATCGTTATACTCAATTTGACGGAGTTCCAGCTGCGTTTCACTGCGTTTGACTGCCAAACGTGCGGTTTCAATATCGCGTTCTTTTCGGGTAATTTGCTTCCGATTCGCTTGTGCGAGTTTTAATGACTCTTCAGCCTGAACGATCCGTTGCTGTTGGAGTTCAATATCCATATCCCGCGAGGCTTCAGCCTCAACGCGTTCTTCGGCAAGCGCGAGGTTAAATTCTGCCTTTTTGATGTCTGCTTTTCCCAATTCAAGTTCGGCTTCAGTTGCGGGTTTTTCTACCAGTTTCAGATTTTCTTCAGCCGATTTATAGCGCGCTTCAGCCGATTTAAGTTGTGCCTGTGAAGATTCTAATGCGGCTTGCGAGATGAGTTCTTTTGCATGAAGCGTTTTATTTCGTTCATGCTCCGCGGTTACCAGATCCAAGTTTGCCTTATCCTGGTCTAAAGAGGCTTTGGCGCGCTGTCTATTTTCATCACGGACTTCATCGGAGGTGAGCAATTTATACCGAATATTGGCGATGTTGAGGCTGTTTTCGGCATCCATGACCCCGCGTTTATTGGCTATTTTCTCAAGACGGATATCTTCCTTGAGCTGGATGAGCCGCTGTTGCGCTTCAGCGAGAGATTCCTGTGCCTGCCGAATCTGAATTTCGGACTGCTCTCTCTGGAGCTGGATATCGATTTCCGCCTGTTGCAAACGCGCTTCAGCAGATTGTAGGTCGGCTTGTGCCTGCTCCAAACTGATCTGGACGTAGGTGGTTTCAATGACAGCGATGATGTCGTCCTTTTGGACGTAATCCCCTGCGTCAACTTTGAGTTCCAGAATCTTTCCACTCGCTTTGGAACCGACTTTAACAATGTTCAACGGTTTAATAGTGCCTGTGGCATCAATGGTTATAGCAATATCGCCGCGTTCAACGGTTGCTGTTTTTACTGCCGATGCCTCAGGACTGTCTTTTCCGCCTGTTCCGGTAAATACGATGCGCCCCACGGCAACTGCAGCCACTACCAGTAGCACTGCGCCGACAATCGCAATAATTTTCCCTATTCCTAATTTTCCTATCATGGAGACTCCCTCCTGATCTTATTAATAGTATGCCTTTGCGTGCCACCCTCATTCACCTAAAAGTGTTCACTGTTTAAGTTAGTCAAATCTGAAAGAGAAAAGTTCGGATTTCTGCTGCATTTGGTTTCTACAACTGCGGCATATTGACGGCATTATCGCGTCGTTCGTGCATATTTTTTTCCATGGCTTCAGGATAACGGTCGGGCAGATGCGAGACTTCGTTGAGTTTTTGGCGTGCCTTCCCTTCCAATCGCCATCCAGCGGCTCCGAGATTATCGCGCAGGTGCCGAGTATGCCTTGCCCCAACGATCACTGAAGTCATTGCCGGTTGTTCGAGTACCCACCGCAGTGCGACTTGTGCGGGGCTATGTCCAAGTTCGTCAGAAACGTCAAAAAGTATTTGCAATGTCTCATCGGCGTTGTCTGCGAAATAGCGTTGCGGGTATGCCCACCCTTCCTCTGAGCGAGTGCCACCGTGTGTGCGTTCGCCCGGCTTATATTTCCCAGAGAGAAATCCACCCGCTAACGGGCTCCATACGACGACCCCGAGCCCTTTGTGTTCGCAGAGCGGAACGAGTTCCTGTTCTATATCCCGCACAACGAGACTATATTGCGGTTGATAGCACGCGAATCGTTCCCAACCGTTGATATCGCTGATCCATAACGCTTCAGATAACCGCCACGCTTGATAGTTGCTACATGCTGTATAACGGACCTTGCCTTGTCGGACGAGGTCGTCCAGTGCTTGAAGCATCTCCTCTAACGGGGTTTGCGTATCCACGTGATGAATATAGTAGATGTCCACATAGTCCATCTGGAGGCGTTTGAGGCTATCGTCAATCGCTTGCATGATATGGACGCGCGACATTCCGGAGTCGTTGGGGCCGGTGCCCATGGGATTAAAAAATTTGGTTGCGATAACGGCATCGCGCCGTCTGTTTTTGAGTGCTTTGCCGAGGAGGATTTCCGATTCGCCATCGGCATAAGAATTTGCGGTATCAAAAAAATTGACACCGGCATCCAAAGCGAGGTCCACCATGCGG
>CAZQIP010000316.1:0-13643 GCA_964593655.1 uncultured bacterium
AAAATGTTACACCTGTGTAACATTTGGTGTACAGACGTTGTTGGAATAAACCCAATCGTTGTAAGGGTTCATGCCGATTTCATGCCCGCGCGCTGTTATGAAAAAAAATAATTTGGCGGAAAGTGTAACATTTAGTCAGCATTCAGCAAAACGTATTAATTGCCGCCGAGTGGTTCCTCTTGATTTATATCTGGACGGCTGCCGAGCCAGAGTTTGATAGCGGGGCTGCTGGCTACGATGCGTTGACCGACGGATGCGTTGACAACAATAGTGTATGGACGCGTCTGCTGCGTACCGATGAAGGGGTTACGCCGTAACTCATTATCACCAGCCCTGATAATATTTGGCACGAGTGTTAAGGTGGCCTCGGTTTGATTCCCTCGGAGTAAGGTATTTTGTCGTCGGAGCCGGACACCAAAGGGCAAACCGACAGCCGTAAGGTTCAGATTCTGCCGATTGCCGCCTTGCCGATCAACTTTGACAATAATATCAATCGGTGAATCTGGGGTTACGATGATCTCCTGCAATCCTGTTGACAACATAATAGGCGCGGTCTCCGTAACGCTGACGACAACGTTTTGCCGCCGTACGGTTTGCTCGTTGTTCTGAATCTGGTAGACTTCAACGGGTGTTGCGGCGCGACGATATTCATTGCCGGCAGCAGTGGTGACGGAACCGACAACTTGAACGACACGCGTTTGAAGTTCAGCATCGGATGCGGCGGTAAGCGTAATGTATCCTTGTGTTACGCCAGTCCCCGAAAGAATTGCGCTCTCGCTGGCGGTGACACCGGGTGGCAAGTTTTCAACCGAGAGTACTATCGGTTCTGTAAATCCAACGCGACGTTGTAGCGTCACATCCAACAAGACAGTCCCACCGCGCCCAATATTGGGATTATCAGGTGTTACGGAGATGGCAAAATCAGGTTTTGTTGGACGGATATCTAAATGGTAAACATAGCCAGCACCGCCGTTTCCAGCAATGTCCTCGACGCGAACAGCATACTCGCCGGGTTGATTGAAACTGTAATCAATAATAGCGTTGCGTCTGCCGCCAATACCAGCATTATTTGCTAACACCTGCCCGTTGGCATCAAGGAGGGTGAGAGATGGACTGAGCGGCGAACTCAGACGTTCTGCGGAGACAGTGAGCGAATATCCACCTATGTCTGCGAAAAATCCCCACGGTCCATAGCCGTTGGTAACCTTCACAAGAATCTTGTTTCTGCCTTTAGAGACAGGTAACTGAATGACATCGTCGGCACGCCGCAGTGGCCGGTGGATGTATTTGCTGAAAACAAGCTTGTCGTTCACCCATATCTTGATGGTATCATCAGAACCGAGGGACAAGAGATAGTTCTGATCACGGTCAGATTCGAGGTAGGTCAAGGCGTATCCAGTGACATCATCTTCAGGTACGTTAGAGAAGACGTTCTCACCCCTGCGATTGGTTTTATACCAGCTGATTTTTCGCCCCTCTTTGCCGATGTACTCCTTATCAAGATCAATCTCAGTTTCAGGAGGATAGACGGTATCAAACCCTTTTTCATCAACGTTATCAAACGGGAAGATCACCCACCATGG
This sequence comes from uncultured bacterium, assembly GCA_964593655.1. Taxonomy (GTDB): domain Bacteria; phylum Poribacteria; class WGA-4E; order WGA-4E; family WGA-3G; genus WGA-3G. The sequence goes on from CAZQIP010000316.1 coordinate 1,584, forward strand.
ACCGAGGCTTGTGCCTTCTGAAATGGTAAACCGGTAATAATCCACCTCACTCGGTTCTGAGATACGTCCACTGATTGCCCCCGGGCTTGTGAGGTGTTGTGCGTGTTCGAGCTGGCGTGCGATGAGTTCACCTAAACGCTGTGCTTCCTGAGCGACGAAAGCGATGATACGGTCGCGTTCAGTGGGTGTAATGTCTGCATTCTCTTTATTCGTCATGCGTGTAATGGTACTTGTCCATTCCTCGGCGGAGAGTGCGCGGTTGCTCGGTGACCGGAGCTCATGGCAGGCACTACACTTTGTTTCAAAAAGGATTTGGGATTCAGTGAATTGTGTTGTAGTATCCTGTATAGCGGGTTCGTTAGAAGTGGACTGGTGCTCAATATCTTCCTCAACATCTTCAGGGTGCGCGTTGATAACGAAGGGAAAGATGCCATACGGCGTACGAATCTGTTTGAGTCCGGGTTGATCCTCCTCAGTCAACTTGACCTGCCACTCCGTTTCGGGTAAATTTTCACCGCCAATAACACAGTGAATAATGTTGGTTCTCGGAGGGGTGGGGGGTCCGTATGAAAGAGCGCCTGTCGCCTCTGTTAGGCTTGCCCCGTCCATTTCTCGATTAGGCACCGTTCCACCTGCCGGAAACAGATAAGTATTGTAAGGGAGAACACCGCCTGTTAATCGGTAAACGGAATCTGGGTTGCCACGATGCAATAGATCACGAATGCGTAAAAGATAGGGGCCGTCGTCAGGCAGCGTTATATCAATGAGCGGATCAAGGCTGTAGAACCCGTTACTGCGTGCGAGTTCAACGCCCTTCGCGTCAAAAACAGAGATGGTTGGATTGAAGAATTGCTGGCTGATGTTGTTAAGGCGGTACGCCTTGACACTAAACACACACCGTTGTCCTTTGGTCCCCTCAAATACATAATAATCTTCGTCACCACCCGGATTCACAACTCCGTTGATAAGGCTTGGTAGTTGAATAGTCGTAGCGGATTCTGGGTTATTATTCGATTCGGTCTCAACGAGATCCGGGGTGTGGTTAACCTCAAAGGGCCACGCGGTGGAGGTGCCGTGCTTGCCGACAATCCGAATTTCGCGAAGCCCGATGGGTGCATCTGGTGCGATAGATAATTCGGCGGTTAACCCAGCACTGGCTCTTGCAGCTGATGAGAGATAGGCGACGATTTGTATCTGCGCCTCCGCGCTGATCTCTGCGCCTTTCTCCGTAATCATCCGTTGAACAGTGGCTTTCCACTGCGCTGCGGTCATTGATCGGTTGCTCGGGGATCGGAGTTCGTGGCACTGCCCACAATTCGCCTCAAAGACGGGTTTATGGGTATCATCAACTTCACCGCCAGCGGGGTGAAGTTGTGCGGTAATGCCAGGTTCTCCTTCAACAATGACTCGGTGTGCCCCGTCTAAATCGGACCCCTGGATGGCAACCTCAACAGTTGTTCCGGGTTGTCCTCCAGCTGGAAACAGAGAATTGAGTCGCGGGGCACCTTGTGCGAACGTCGGAAGCGTGATAGAAACAAAGAGCAATATGAAAAGCGTTCGGATTATGCTTGCAAGGCTATATTGCTTAGTCAAAAGGCGTACAGTATTGGTAAGCATCGTGAAAGACCCTCCGAAATTAGTTACCAGTTACCAGTTACCAGTTAAGAGGGTTCGGGATTACCAAATATCTCTTTTAACCGATAACCGATAACCGATAACCATATTAGAACTCGTGGGTTAATGCTCGTCTGCGGAGATTCCAGAGCCGTACTTTGCCATCGCGACCACCTGTGGCGACGAACTCGCCATTCGGGCTGAACTTTACTGCGTAAACAGCATCGGTCGATTCATCAAAAGTGCTATAACGGTTGCCCGACCGGAGATTCCATATAATCACGGAAGTGTCTGCGCTACCGGAGGCAATCATTGCTGTCTGATTGTTTGCGCGTCTTGGTAGGACGAGTGCAGCATCAACACTATAAACGGCCCCTTGATGCCCATCGTATTCACGGACGAGATCCCCCGTCATCTCCAGTGCCTCTCGCCCGACTGCGATCTCCTCGCCGTCTCCGGCTGGTGTCACGCGCCATGTCCGGACGGTATTATCGGCAGATCCTGAAACGATGACCCCTTCATTAACTGAATAGGCGAGACTATAAACAGCATCATCGTTTGCGTCAAAGTTCACCATGACGTTGAAAGTATTAGGGTTCCATACTTTTATGGTTTTATCTTCACTACCGGTAACAAAGTAAGTTCCTTGAGGGTGATACAAGGTGCAAAGGACTCTCCCGACGTGTTGGGTAAGCCATTTTGCTTGACTGTCTATTGGATCTTCGGTATCCTCAAGGCGCGTTACATCAATGACAGCACTATATTCGTCCATGCTGGCGGTGAGCAGTGTTGTATTATTTGGACTGATGGCAATAGACTCAATGGTATCACCGTGAACCTCAAAGCTTTTTATGAGTTCTTCAGAGGCGACATCCCAAATGCGTATTTCACCGCTTTGGGCGGGAATACCACCGCCTGCATAGAGCCGCAATGACGACGTTTCCTGATCCTTTGTAGCTGCGAACTTGAGACTTCGCACCTCACCAGCATGCGGTTCGTAGGTGTGAATAATACTTTGTGTCTCCAGATTCCAAAGCTCAATCCATTGATACTTCCCGACAGCCAGCGTTTTCCCATCAGGACTAAATTCGAGTGACCAGATAGGGGACAACGGCTGCTCTGCAAAACCGCAAAGTGCAACCATCGCAGAAAAAATAAAGGTAAAAATGAAATGGTCCCGCTTCGTGCGCATAAGGCTAAATATTTGGAAGATTGGAAGAATGGAAGCGAATATCTTCCGTTCTTCCGTTCTTCCATACTCCCTTTTTTGCGCTGACAGCACAAAAGATGTTAAGCCAAGACGCCGCGAATGGGTCTACCGCCCCGTGAAAGGACGATCCGGACCCCGTCTGGTGACTCAAGGTGTTGATTATAATCAACACCGAGGGATTGATAGAGTGTTGCTGATAAATCTTCCGGGCGTACTGGCGTTTCAGCCGGTTCCGTCCCAAGTGGATCGGAAGCGCCGATGACTTGTCCGCCTTGGACGCCGCCCCCGGCGAGCATGATCGAGAAGACGCGGGAATGATGGTCTCGCCCAGCGTTTCTGTTGATGACTGGTGTTCTGCCGAATTCTCCCATCGCGATGACGAGCGTGGTTTCCAATAATCCCCGATCACTCAGATCAGTGATTAAGGTAGCCATTGTCTGATCAAAAGCGTTGAGTTTCCCCGGCAGAGATGAGAAAATGTTGTTGTGGTTATCCCATCCACCGTTGCTGACTGTGACGAAGTTAACACCTGCTTCAACGAGCCTCCTTGCGAGGAGGCAACTTTGTCCGAAGGTGTCGCGTCGATATGCGTCGCGCGTTTTTCCGGGTTCGGCCTTGAGATCAAACGCAGCGCGAGCATCGCTGGAACTCATCAAGTTATAAGCGGAGGTATAGAAGCTGTCAACCGCTTCCGCAGCTGGGTTGCCTGCCTCGTATTTTTTGAAGGCAGCATCAACGGCTTGGCGTAAAGAACGTCGGCGTTCAACACGTTCAAAAGAGACCCCTTTCGGTGGTTCGAGGTCGCGTACTTTGAAGTTATTGCTCGCGGGATTGCCGCCCGGTGAGAAAGGAGCGAGTGATGCGCCTAAGAATCCCCCGCCGCCATAAGCGACAGGTGCTGGGACCGAGATGTAAGGCGGTAAAGCACTTCGCTGTTCTTTGAGCTTAGAAATAACGGCACCATACCCCGGGACAGCAAAACCGGGTAAGGGTTGATAGCCCGTCATCATATAGTGTGTTCCGCGCTCATGCGCTGCCTCTGGAGAGGTCATTGAACGGATGATGCAGAGCTTATCGGTCTGTTGTGCGAGTTTGGGGAGATGTTCACTAATTTGGATGCCGTTGACATTGGTCGCTATCGGCTTGAAAAGCCCCCGGATCTCTTCAGGAGCCTCCGGTTTAAGGTCCCACATGTCAAGGTGGCTTGGTCCACCGCCTAACCAAACAAGGATAACGGATGTAGCAGTGCCTGTAGAAGCACTGGGTGTGCCAACGCTTGCTTCTGCGGTTGCAGCTTGTGCTTTGAGTCGGAAAAAGTCTGTGAGACTCAAGCCGAACAATCCAAGGGCGCCCGCTTTTAGAAAGTCCCGACGGTAAAATCCTTCACAATCCGCGTGTATACATCTGTTTTCAGCCATGGTTTTCTCCTTGTGCTACACATCAATTGCGCAAAGGTCGCTTCCGTAGCCTTTTTATCCATCGTTGCGCCTTCGCGATGTTGGTATCTAACGGTTCTTTCATCTCAAAATATTCTGTATGTCCAGCGTAGATCTGATGCCAATCAACAATACAAGGCATCTGATTTTGTGTAAGGGTTCGCATCAGGAACGCCCGAACTTTTGCCCGGGTATCCTGTGGCGCGTTTTCAATAGCATACTCAATCTGTTCATCAGTGACAACGCGCTCCATCTGTCCGTGTGCTTGTAGTGCGTAGTATAGCCCGCTTTCTGTATGAATGTTATGATATTCTAAATCTTGACTTTTGATCCAAGGATCATCCCAATCAAGTTTTTCTTCGGCGATGAAAGTTTCAAGCAACCATTTTTTGGCGGCCCAATCGACACGCGGGATAACCCGCTCCCAATCTTTGTCAAGATCATCAAGTATAGATTCCCATGCCGAAAGGATCCACTGACTTTCTTCGTCGCGTTCAGTGATGAAAGTCTGAACGAAGTTGAGATACTCGCGTTGTAAATCGACAGCGGCAATTGTTTTTCCAGATTTAAGTTCAATTCGCCATTTGAAAGTATTATCACGAGAGATGTGTCGAATTGCGTATACCGGGTCAGCAAGTTCAAACCCAGGCAGGGGTAATTTTTCACCGTGCATCTCATAGAAGGTCTCAATCGCTGAGAGCAAAAGTGAAGTTGTTCCGACCTTGAGTGCGGTAGCGTACTCCGACATATTAGAATCCCCGACGAGTAGATGGAGCCGTCGGTATTTTGTGTAATCGCTGAGCGGTTCATCTCTTGTATTGATGATAGCACGACTGAACTGAATCCATTCATAAATTTCAGTGACAATATGATCCGCCCGTTGCGAGATTTGATAATGCTGCTGCTCAGCCAACTCCTGCTGCCCTTCCAATACATCTTGTGTCCCAAACTCAACCATCTCATCGTAGACCCCGACTCTGCCGGCCCCGGCGTAAATTTGTCGGGTAACAAAGAACGGCATGAGTGTTGGGATGACGACACGGTAAAATGGTACCTCTCGGTTGACTTGGAAGTTTTCATGACACCCAAAGGTGGCACCCGTGAAATGGTCAATATTATTTTTAAAGAAGGCAGTCGGCAAACCTGTCTCAGTCAGGATGTTGTTAATGATGCGTTCAATGGATTTATCGTAAGCGACAAGATCAAAAAGTGTAGCACACTCAGGGGTTGCATATTCAAGGTGCCCCATATCAATGTAAAGCCGGCCGCCGTTGTATAAGAATCCTCCGTTGCCGGGGGGTTCCCCCCAGTCGCGGTAGTGGATGTCGCGTAGCCCGAGTTCAAGTACATCAAAAACATAGTCGCGAACGCGCGCGGCGACCCCTTCAGAGGTTCCACGAATCCGCTCTGTATCTGTCATACATCCAAATTCAGTTTCGATGCCAAAAATGCGCTTTTTCATTTTTTTAATTATGGGCCTATTGCTCGTTTTCGTCCGTTGTCCGAAAACGGGTTTTTGATCAGGTCGAAACCGCTTCGCGAGAAAGTAGGGTAAAGAAACCACGCGAGCGCATCTTCAATTTCCTACTTCTAATTATGGGCCTATTGCTCGTTTTCGTCCGTTGTCCGAAAACGGGTTTTTGATCAGGTCGAAACCGCTTCGCGCGAAAGTACAGTAAAAAAATTACGAGAGTGCGTCTTGAATCTCCTGAGAAGTAAGGAGTCGGAATTTACTTGTGCCGTGTTGTGCGGTTTCCAGAACCCCTACTTCAATTTCACCTTCTTCACGTGCGGTATCAATCACCTCGTACATCTGCGTAGAATCTATTTGGGTTTCCTCAGATTCGGTTTCTTCCGGCTCACGTGAACTTAATTCTTTACCGATTGCCCAAGTTTCTAACGCCAACCGGAAGGCGTTTGTTAAATCTCTGTCCGTGTCAGTCTTTGCGGCAGTAAGATATTTTTGCATACCTGTTTCAATGACTTCTGTTCCGCCGATAACTGCAAAAGAAGGGTCGGTTCGGACAATGCCATCAAAGTTGATCCCAATAAATTGGCTTTTTCCTGAATTGCTGCCGAGTTCAGCGAGCAACATTTTGATGATATAAGCCTCACCGGCAATGGACTCAAACGCCTGCTTAAAAGCGGGTGCCAAGGTATAGTTCGTTAACCGGTGTAGATTTATATCTTCAGTGGCATTTTGAAAGCCTTGGACGCTGGCAGTATCGGTAACAAGCATCCGTAAACGTTCAATATCAGCCGGGTGCCCGATTGCGGACAGCGCGATCCGGTCATGTACCTCAAATATTTTACGTTGTCCCTTACTGACAGTCAAAAGCATCATCCCTTCGTCGTAGGTAATACCGACGACCGGACTGCCCAATCGGAGTTCGTCTTCAATGTAATCTCGTCGGTCATGAATCGCCTCTATCCAGCGATATGGTTCATCTCGCATTCTTTTAATAGTTGTCAGTTATCAGTAAAGAAGTTGCCAGTTGCCAGAAAGGACACATCTGGTAACCGGTAACCGATAACTATTCCTCTGCATTTGGTTGTGCTTCAGCGTACCATGCTGCTAAATCATCATCAGAAAGAGTATTAACGCCGATGCGTGTTACAGTTTTGACAGTTGGAAAAATTTCCACTTTAGCATTGTATCCGCTCGTTGCGGCATCGTATTCACTGGCGATGTCCAAGAGTCTTAAGATAGTAATCGCTGCCTGCCGCTGGTCCATTTCGTGCAAGGCTGTCTCGCCAAACCGAGACAGATAGCGTAACACCCCCCGGATCCAGATAGACCCGGAGCCGGTTGTTGCAAAATCGACGTTCTCAAAATGTGCCCCGAGTGCGTCATAGAAGAAAATTTTTCCACCGTTCCGATCATCGGAAGCGTTCAAGTCATATAGCGCAAAGATGGGGATAACGCCGCCGATGCCTTGGAGTGCCATCGCCAAATTCTCTCGGATGAGTCTTGACAACATCCGAAGTTTGCCTTCAAGGCTTAACTCTTGGAGCTGGCTGCGCCGGAAATACTGGAACGAGTGTTCCAATATTCTGGCAATTTCATAAGCGATTGCGGGTGAACCTGAAATAGCGAGTGCAGAATGCCTATCAATTTGCAAAACTTTCTCGGCGCGATCATAGATGACAGAGGTGCCTGCAGTGGCACGCCTGTCCCCTGCGATCATGACCCCATCCCGGTAAAGCACAGCAACAACGGTGGTGCTATGTGCTATTTCAACATCCGCTCCGTGTCGTGTAGTTTCCGGTGGTACCTCCACCTTCAAAGGATAGTTTGCGTGCTTCAAGAGGTTGAGGAAATCGCCTTTGTTATCTATTGCGCCCTGCAGCGCAAGTGGTTGGTGTTCTGCACCACTTGACTTCAGGAAATCACCCTTATCGTGCATTATTCCCCCGTTCTTTGGCGGTAACGCCGGGACTGATCTTTGTCAACCCGTCGCATGCGCTTGAGCAATTCTTGCGTATCAGGACGACTGACTTTCTGACGCTTGGGTCCGTCGGTATCACCATCGCCATCACCGGGTCCGATGGGCTTTGTATCTCTCTGCTTGCGTTCAAGCTGAGCAATCATATTAGCTGCCATTTTACTTCTCCTTTTTTTAAGAGTTGTCAGTCATCAGTACGATTTTTTTCTCCGAAAAAAATCTTTCAGTTGTCAGTAACAAGAGGTATTGGGATCGCCTAAAACTATTGGGTAAATCTAAAGCCTCTTTGCTGATAACTGAAAACTGAAAACCATCCTTCTGATAACCGTCTTCTCATAAACGCAATTTTTTAATTAATGTTTCGACGGTCGGTGATTCGTCAAGAGCTTCATTATATTGCTGTGCGATGTCTGCTTCGGCGAGTGCGTTGAGGTTAACTTCCCGGGTACGTCCATTGACGGTGAAGGTAATGCTATCCCATTGGATTGCTTTTATAGACTCGCTGAACCGATCAACAGCACGTCCCCGAAAGTAGGCACGTGTGCCAGCAGGCGGGTTATGAAGTGCTGCTTCAATTTGCTCATCTGTGACGATACGACGCATCGGGATCCCGTAGTAGAGTCCTTCATCCAAGTCAATGTTATGGTATTCTAAATCCAAACTCTGGAGCCATGCATCGTCCCATGCGATTCCTTCTTCTTCTGCAAAAGTTTCAAGTAGCCACTTCTTCGCGACCCAATCGAGCCGATCAATGAGAGACATTGGGTCTTTCTCAAGCGCGTTAAGCGTATCTTCCCACTCCGTAAGGACCCAATCGGTTTCAAACGCCCCACCATTGCCGAGATATTTCTGTGCAAGTGCAAGGTACTCACGCTGATGGTCGATTGCAGACATCGATTTTCCGTCATCGGTCATGACCATCCAACGATAGGTTTGGTCATGCGACACGGTCTTGATGGTATCAATCGGATTGGCGAGTGCAAGATTGTCTGGAATCCTACGTTGTTCAATCAAAGCAATAACAAGTGCGGTGGTCCCGACCTTGAGAGCCGTTGCGTATTCGGACATATTTGCATCGCCTGCGATCCCGTGGAGTCTACGGAATTTAGATGCGTCCGCATGCGGCTCGTCGCGCGTATTGACGATAGGGCGATTGTGCATGGTATCAACACTTGCCTCGACGTGAAAAAAATCAGAACGCTGGGATAATTGGTAGTGCCCCGGCGTTGCGAGCCCGGCTTCAGTCTCAATGCCAAGTTTCCCTGCACCTGCGAAGATTTGGCGTGTGATAAAGAACGGCATAATTCCGTGTTTAAGCGTCTCAAAAGGGACTTCACGCGCCATCAAGTAATTATCGTGGCATCCGTAGCTATGCCCGTGAAAATCGGTATTATTCTTATACAGCAGCACGCGTTTTCCGAGTTTCTGACTGCGTGTTTCAGCACACCGGTGAAGGATACGTTCGCCTGCTTTATCGTGTGCGACGAGGTCAAAGAGGTTGCTGCATTCAGGTGTAGAATACTCCGGATGTGCGTGGTCGTTGTAGAGGCGTGCCCCGTTGACGAGAATGTGATCGCTTTTAATTTCGGCAAAAGAGAGCCGCTCTTTTTTATTCCGCTTGCGATCGCGCGCTTCCTCCTCCTTCTCATCAGGATGATTGGAGAGTGCGTCTGCTCGAAAGCCGCGTTCATCTCGAAATGGGTCTTCACCGCGGTAGTCCCACACGGGTCGAAAATCTTCTTGGCGGTAGCTTTTTATTAACTCAATCGACTGCTTGACAGCATCAATGTGCGCTTCATTTTCGAGTGTGATTCCATATTCGGTTTCAATTCCAAAGAGTCTTTCCATTTATTGGTTATCGGTTGTCGGTTGTCGGTTAAGAGGGAAGCTTGATATATAGAGTTTTTCCCTTAACTGGCGACCGAAAGATTTTTTGAAAAAAAATCGTACTGAAAACTGATAACCATCCTCCTAAATGACACGCGAGCCAGACGCTTTACGCCGTTCGCGCTTTTCAGTTTTGAAAGGTGTAACTTTGACGACGTTCGCTGGATCGTAATCAAGGAGTTTGAGCCAGTCTTCGGTTGCCTCGGTCGGCGGGAAGATTTCACTCTCATGGTACTCCGCGGCGAGTGCGTCTAATAGATCTGCCCGCGAGATTCCGCCTTCTTTCTCCGGATCCTGAATTGCGCGTTTGAGTGCGGATTCCTTAGCGCGCTGTACAATTGACTCAATAATAGCACCACTACAGAGATGCCCGCGATAAAGAATATCGCGTCTGCCGCTCCTGAGAGAGACTTCAAGAAATCGATTGTCCTCGTCCTCGCGAAACATTTCATCAACCACTTGTGCGATCAGGTCTTCGACTGCCTTCTCAGGCGGTATAACTTCGGGTGGCGTTTCGCCTGCTGTCTCTGCCTCTGGATCAAGGATCACCTCTGAAGCGATAGGTAACTCGGGGGTGAAGTAGATACGGAATATATCCTTTGCAGCGTCTGCGTCTGGACGGGTCACTTTAATTTTCCTATCAATGCGTCCGGGGCGCAGAATGGCAGGATCGATGAGATCTGGGCGGTTCGTTGCGAGAATAATAACGACATCTTGTAGAGACTCAATACCATCCATCTCAGCACAAAACATTGGCACCAGGGTATTTGAGATGCTATGAGACCGAAGTGCGCGTCGTGTTCCGAGTATAGACTCTGCCTCATCTATGAACACAAAAGCTAACTTGCCATCTTCCTTTTTTTCGCGGGCGATTTGAAATATTTCACGTACTTTCCGTTCAGATTCTCCGAGCCACATGTTTAGAATTTCAGGTCCCTTAATGTGGAGGAAACAGCCTTCAACATCTTCTCCGCTCTCCCTTTGGAGCTGCTGGGTCAAGTTATAGGCGGTTGCTTTACCGATGAGTGTCTTCCCGCATCCTGGCGGTCCATGGAGGAGGAACCCTTTCGGCGCGCTGTATTGGAACCGCGAAAAGAGTTCGGGATGCAGGATAGGGAGTTCAATCGTATCTTTAATACGTTGGATCGTTTCGTCAAGCCCACCGACTTTAGACCATGGAATGTTCGGTACTGCCTCGAGAGCGTAAGCGTCCGTCTCCTTGGTAGCGATATGTTCAAGTGCGACCCGGTAGTTAGAGTCAACCCTGACTTCATCACCAGGTTTGAGTTTGACATCCGTGAGGTCTGCGGAGCGTTCAAGGATAACAGTTTGCGCGTTAGGTTCTTGCCCAATGCGGAGTCTCCCATCAGGTATAACATCGGCTATTTTTGCGATGGGTCCGGCATCGTTGTATCCGAGTTCACCGACGACGACAAAGGCATCGTTCAAGAGTACACTGAACCCCTTTTTCAAGGTTGCGGGATCAAGTTCGGTATCAAGGTTTGCGTAGTATTCAGAACCCCCGACGATGACGCGTGCGATGTCATCTTTCGGCAACCCGAGCAAGGTGCCAATACGATTCGCGGGTGAAGTGAGTTGTTCGATCTGCGCCTCCATTTCCGCGTGGATACGGAGTGCTTCCTGCTGAATCGCGTGAATTCTCTCGCGAAACTCACCTTCATCACTGAGAATCGCGCGCCGCAGTTCGAGGAGCCATCGGCGGCGACGGTCCTCCGGGGGTGTCTCGGCGATAAGGTGGTGAATGAGCTGCAACGAATAGCCGGAATTCAACTCATCTTCTTCAGGGGTGAGTTCTTCTTCAACTTCTTCGTCATCTTCAGTAAACAGGTCGTACTTGTCGGGGCTTGCACCAGCAGCTTTAGGATTTTTCTTATCGTACATTTGGATGTCTCCTCAGGCAGAAGCGGATGACTTTACGATAGAGTTTACCACACTTCCCACAATTTTGCGAATATTTATTTTTTCGCGGCATCAATTTTTTTATAAATGCTGCCCAAACTGAGGTCTATTGTGATAATTTGTAATAGTTTAGCATAATTTGTAACACAAATGCAAGAAAAAAACGACTTTGATATAGAGTCGTTCAATTTTAAGAAATTATTGGGTTTTATGTTTTTTTTGGATCCGGTGTGAAATCTAGCGAAATCTAGCGAAAATTTCTGTGTTTTGTCTTAAAACATAACATATATTAAGTGTTAATACCTGCAAGAAATACACTGTTTCCGCGTAGGAGCCGGCGCGGTTAGGAAACCGCACCATAGGTGTCAATTTAGGGATTTTTCGGGCCATTTTAGCAACCGTGGATATAAACATACCGCCCCTACGGGGCTTAGGTTTTTTGGCTATATGCTGCTATAAACATGCTGAAGAAACACCCAAGCAAATAAACCCCTACGGGACTGAAGAGGTTTTGAAGTCTTCAAGGTTTCCGCATAGGAGCCGGTTC
>CAZQIP010000317.1:0-25632 GCA_964593655.1 uncultured bacterium
ATTAAATACAGGCTGATGAAAGTGTCCCAAGAGCAAGTACTTCAGATTAATAGTGTTCGGCTTTGGACAGCTGTTCAAGGCGAAGGGATACCGATGGTGCTTTGTCACGGCGGTCCCGGTGGTTACGACTATCTCGGACCAGTCGCCGACACGGTTTCTGACGTGTGTCAAGTCGTTCGGTATGACCAACGTGGCAGCGGACGTTCACAACCGGCAGGTCCTTACGATGTATCTACGTTTGTCAATGATTTAGAAGGCTTGAGAAAACATTTCAACTTTGAATGTTGGATTGTTGGCGGGCATTCGTGGGGAGCAGGACTGGCTTTGGCTTATGCAGTCAGGTTTCCGGCTCGGACGATAGCCGTTCTTCACATCGCAGGCACAGGTATTGATCCTCGATGGCACGACGAGTATCGCGAGAATCGGTTAAATGCGCTGAGCGAATCAGAACGTGAAGAATATCAAAGGCTGCGATCGCAAAGGAAACAGGCTGAAGGTGCTGATGCGGAACGGATGTTGAAAAGGCTTCGCGCTTTAAGTAGGAAGACGGATGTATTTGACCCAAATCGAGTTAACGATCTTCCAAGTTTTGATGAACATCTTGTGAGCGATGAAGCGAACGAAAAAGCCGGCGCGGACTGGAAGCGTTACACCGAAGATTCAAGATTTCAGCAATCCGTTTACAATCTATCTATGCCTGTGCTTTTTCTTCATGGTGCCTGCGATCCTCGTCCCTGTCACTTTATAAAGACGCTTGCCACTAAACTATCTCATAGCACGTTTGTGTCAATTCCTGAATCAGGACACTATCCTTGGATAGAAAAACCCAATGAAGTGAAAACAGCACTTAGACAGTTCATAGTGGATTTACAATTATGGAGTAGAAGGTAATATGCTAATTCGCGGTGAAGACAGTGCGATTGATCTCCCATCCACACTAACAGAAGAGGAGAAATGGCATTACGACCTATTTGGCTATCTCGTGCTTCGGCAGGTGATATCGCCAGCAGAAGTAGAACAGATGCTTGAGATCGCAAATAGATGGTTTGCGCATCCTGAAGGCGTGCCTGAACCCGTAAACGTCACTCAAGACGAATATAGCGGTGTGTTAAACAATGTTCAGTATGGCGATCGGATTTTCGAGCGGTTATCGCTCAACGAGAAAGCCTTACGGATTGTGATCGGCTTGATGTGGAACCGTCCGAGACTTTTCAATTGTGCCCTCGTCTTGCAGAAACAACGTCCTATCCCTGAAGGTGAAAAGGAGAGACTTCACCGCGACACGAGCGGTTTTGACTTTCCGGACGGGTTCCATAACCCGCATAACGATTATCAAGCTGGTAATGGTCAGATCTACAGCAATTATGTCAACACCGCTATAACGCTCGTTGATGTGCCACAGGATAACGGTTTCATGTGCATCCCCGGCACACATAAATCACAGATCAAATTACCCACAACGCTTGACATTGATAACGAGTTGGCACCTGCAATTACTTTTGAGTTAAAGGCAGGGGATTGCCTCATTTTCTCATCACGACTGATGCACGGTGCAAAGTTTTGGAAAGAAGATTATCCACGTCGCGTCGTTTTCAATCGGTATCAATTCAGTTTCTACTTCAATGAGAACTATAACCTCCCTATAGAAACACATCGACACTGCATTTCTGACGATCAATACGAATTGGAATCGGTCCAACGGCGCGAAAAGGAGTTTGCCAAACGGATCCTCGAAAAAATCGATAAGGGAGTGGAACTATGCTAACACAGGAAGAAAAATGGTGGTTCGATCTGCTCGGTTATTTTGTCGTCCGAAACGCTGTACCGAAGGCGGATGTCGAATTGATGAAGGCGCAGATGTTTGAGTGGTACGAGTGGGATGAAGCAGATTTCAAGCCGCCCATGCGAATCAATACACCGGAGGGAAAACCGTGGTGGGTCTATAACATGCATTACGGACATGAGGCGTTCCAACGGCTTATTTTGAACCCAGAGATATTACGGGTTGTGACTGCGTTGACATGGAACCATCCACGCGTTTTTGATGTCGTGGCAAATATTTGCTATCCCAATGCTGACGGTTTGGAACTCCACGGCGGGCATAAAGGCTGGTTCAGAAGTCCGCACCATCAATACCAAGTCGCCAACGATGAAATCTTCGCGAGTTTTTTTAATCTCTCCGTTTCGTTAGTGGATGTGCCACCCGGCAACGGGTTTGCCTGTATTCCGGGAAGTCACAAATCCAACTTCCAGTATCCTGAACACATCACGATGGACGATCCACCGCCAACGGTTCACAATGTTCCCGTGAACGCTGGCGACTTCATCGTGTTTCTACCGAACCTGCGGCACGCCGGACGACGCTGGACCCACGAAGCCTATCCGCGAATGACGGTGTTTTTACGCTGGATCTATTCAAAACAGTTTCATCACGTCGATTCGTCTCGGTGGTTTCCGTTTGATGCCCATAAAGACGAAATCCCAGAAGCATTACATGAACTTGAAAGCCGCGACCATGGACAGCGGAAAGCGTTAAATGAGCTCATAGATCCGTTTAAAGTGGATGTTCCGCATTAAAGACCTACCGATAGAGAATTTCAGAAAAGCGTTGACGCGAAATCGGAAAATTGATAAGATACACAAAGAAATTATTCTTTGTTTTCCCGTATTGGAGAGATGGATGGCAATCCCGACGAATCGAGAAGTAATTGCCCAGTGGCGTGATGAACCCGCCCCGCTGCTTGCATTGTTACACGCATTCCACGACCGAGACGGATTTATCTCGGAGGCAGCTCTTCGCGATATTGCAGTCGGACTTCGGATTCCGCTTGCTGAACTTTTTGGCACGCTAACGTTCTATCACCATTTTGCGAGCGAGGCACCCGGCCAAAACGCACCGCGCGTCTGTACCGGACCTGTCTGTCGGTTGCAAGGTGGTTTGGAAATTCTTGAGGCACTCAAAGGTGAGGGCGCGACCGAGATGCCGTGTGCTGGAAGGTGCGACGATTGTGTACCCGTACTGAAAGGACATGAGGTACTCGTTGGGAAGCAAGCAGACACCCTTTCTGTACAGCCCTCCCCTTTACCCCCGCCATATCCGGGTGATGGTGAAGAATGTATTTTCGCTGAGATACGCGAACCCGAACGTAGGACGTTGACAGGTTATCAGCGTACGGGTGGCTATGAAGCGTTGACGCGTGCGGTAACAACGCTCGCACCAGCAGCTGTAATTGCAACGCTCAAAGAGAGCCAACTCGCAGGTAGGGGCGGTGCTGGGTTTCCAACAGGCATGAAATGGGAATCGGTTTTGAATGCCTCTGGCGAGCCGAAAACTATCGTCTGCAACGCAGATGAAGGTGAACCCGGCTGCTTCAAGGATCGGGTTATTCTTGACTATGCACCGCACGCTGTGATTGAAGGGATGACACTCGCCGCCTACGCGACAGGCGCGACACGCGGCTTTATCTATCTCCGATATGAGTATCCAGAAACCGTAAAAATACTTGAGCAGGCACTTGCGGAGGCAGAGGAAGCAGGTTTACTCGGCGATGCTATTTTTGGAAATAAGCATACGGGTGAAGATTTCAATTTCCATATCTATATCCGACGCGGCGCGGGGGCTTACGTCTGCGGCGAGGAAGGGTCGTTATTGAATAGCCTTGAGGGAAAACATCCGTTTCCAAGGAACCGCCCACCCTATCCGGTGACGCATGGGTTTGAGGACTTACCGACTGCTGTAAACAATGTGGAGACACTTGCCGCTGCTGTCCAAATTTTACGGCACGGTGCAGCATGGTATAAGAATCTCAGTTATGACAAAAATTTAGCAGGCACAAAGATTATTAGCCTGTCTGGCGACATTCAGAGACCCGGGAATTACGAGGTCCCGTTTGGGCTGCCATTAAAGACGCTTCTCTATGAGTGGGCAGGTGGTACTACAGAAGGACGCGAGATTCAAGCGATTACGACAGCAGGTCTTTCTGGTGGGTTTATTGCTGGCGACGATCTGGACATTACGATTGATGAACCGAGTTTTCAAAAAGTGGGTGCGATGCTTGGCGCGGCAGGGATTATGGTGTTTGATAACACACGGGATATGCTTGATGTGGCACGCAATGCGATGGAATTTTTTGCTGAAGAATCCTGTGGTAAATGCTTTCCGTGTCGGATCGGCACCCATCGGTTGACGGAACTTTTGTCCGTGCCGTTAAACCCGAATTCGGAAACGCTTATCTCGGAAATTGGAGCGGTCATGAGAGCGACGAGTGCTTGTGGACTCGGCACCGCTGCACCTAATATTACGGACAGTCTGATGCGCTATTTTTAACAAAGCATGTGGAGTCGCGGATTTATACTTCTTTGCGCCATCGTGTTTGTTGTCGGTTTGGTAACGGGACCGGTACAAATGCTGTTTCCGGTCTACGCGGAGACGATTTTAGAAGAGACTGCGCTATTCGCAGCGTTGTTACGCGCACTTCCTATCGGACTCGGTGGCATCTCGGCACTCATTGGCGGAACACTCTGCGACCGGTTCGGACGGAAACCGACTGTGCTAATCGGAATGACGGGGGCGGTAGTTGTCGGCGCGCTTTTCACAACAAGGACACCGTTGTTCCTTTGGGGTATCCTCTGTTATGAGGGGATTGCTTCCGGTTTCAAAACTGCAGGCGGGCAGACCTATCTCATCAGTGCCGTGCCTCCGCATCGGTTGGGGTGGGCAACCGGTCTCTACTTTATCAGCAGCACTGTCGGGAGTGCTGTCGGGAGTGCTGTCGCGGGCGAAGTCATTAGCCGGACGGGGTATAACGTTTTCGGAACCGGTGCTGTGGTTCTGGCAGGCGTGTTGTTTGTGGGGGCGTGCTTCTTTTTACCGCGCTTGGCACGGCAATGGTCTGCCGATACCAAACCGGAACGGGGTGGCATATGGAAATCAACGCTTAACGTTGCGGCGTATCTCAGCCTGAGTCGGCGGCGGGAGATGCGGATGCTGATCGGTTTACGTGTTTTTCCGACTTACTATTGGGGTTCCGTGAACTTGCTGATGCCGATCTTGATTGAGCGTTTCGTCGGGGTGAAAGCAACAGGTTATTACAGTGCGATCAGTCTGCTATTTGCTTTCGGATGCCAGTTGGTTGTCGGACGGATATGTGATGCAGTTGGGCACCGCGCGCCTGCTCTCGTAGCGAATGCAATCGTTACGCTTCTCGCTTTCGGCATGGCGTTTTTTCATACATCTTCGATCGCGCTGGGGGTTTTCTGGATACTCGGGGCGGGCGCGGCGTGGGCACTTTCGACAACTATCCCGCGGTTTATCAATGAATTTACGGAACCGCATGAGAAAGGGCATGGTGTTGGTCTTACGCACTTGGCGTGGAGTACTGGATTTCTTCTCGGTTACGTCGCAAGCGGTTTTCTGGTTAACATCTCTGTTCATGTTCCATTTATTGTTGCGGGAATTTCTCTGATGCTTTCAACGGGGATTGCATACAGACTTTGGTCTTTTAACGATTAAGTTTGTTCCGTTCCGCTCCGTTGTTAGAAAGTGGGTTTTCGATTGTTTTGTTGCCCGTTCAGGAAATCTTACTGTTTAATTTCGTAAATTGGTAAGCGCACTATGGGTGCGCGTTGTCCCACAAAAACCGCGGTCAAAAACCGCGACTACAAAACGAAGGATTGCATAATGGTTATTGCAGAACTTGATTTAGAAAATGCAGAACATCGTGAACTCACCAATTCCGAGTGGCGTTATGCCGATGGACTCGTTCCCGGTGAACCCAATGGCGGTTTAGTTAATCTTCTAATGAAAGAGAGTCCCGCTCGTTTTGCCGATTATGACGATTCAGGCTGGGGAATTTGTGAAGACATCCAAGCAGTCGTCTTGGAAGGGCTCTGCTTCGGTTGGTATCGGATTACCGTGACACTTCCTGAAGAAGTTGATGGGGTTTCGGTTGCTGGTTCAAAGGTGTGGTTCCACACGTGTATTGACGACTACGGTGAGGTTTGGGTCGATGGCGAAATTGACTTGGCTTTCGGGGAGTCGGGACGGGGTGCTGCTTCCGGTTTCAATACGCCCCAACGCGTCGTTGTTACGGAAAGCGCGGAACCGGGTGCGAAACATGTCATCGCGTGTTTAGCGATCAACGGGCCCCTCGCCAGACCGGGTGGCGGTATTTTTCTGCGTTTCGCGAAATTAGAGTTTGAGCGGGAGTAGAGAAGATTAAAAAAGCGGAAAGTTGTGAAGTGTAGCTAAAGTGAACTAAAGTTAGGTTGTGTATCAAACATAACTTGCAAAACTTTAGAACACTTGCAAACTTGTCAACTTTCTGCTTCTTTTCGGAAGGCAATCAGTGCTTAAAAAAGCGGTCGTCCTACTGAGTGGCGGCTTAGATTCAACAACAACCCTCGCGATCGCGCACGATGAAGGTTACGAGACTTACGCGATGAGTTTTCGGTATGGTCAACGGCACGCTGTGGAACTACAGTGCGCAAAAAACGTCGCAAAGGTGCTCGGTGTGAAACAGCACATAGTCGTTGATATCGACCTTCGGACCTTTGGCGGATCCGCATTGACGACAGATATAGCTGTTCCCAAAAACCGTTCTGATACAGAAATGGAGGATGATATACCGATAACTTACGTCCCCGCCCGAAACACAATTTTTCTCTCCTACGCCCTCGCTTATGCTGAAGTCCTCGTCGCGGATACCATTTTTATCGGTGTCAACGCTATGGATTACAGCGGTTATCCGGATTGTCGTCCCGAATATATAAATGCCTATCAAACGATGGCGAACCTTGCCACACAAGCTGGTGTTGAAGCGAAAACAAAACTGAAAATCCGCGCACCACTGATTGATAAAACGAAGGCGGAGATTATCCAAATTGGCACGGCACTCGGTGTGGATTATAGCCTCACTTTCAGTTGCTATGATCCAGACGCGGCGGGCAGCGCATGTGGTGGGTGTGATAGCTGCCTGCTCCGAAAAAGAGGCTTTAAAGAGGCTGGTGTCCCTGATCCGACTCGCTATATGCGTCATTAGGATATTTCAATAGGTATGGTATTCAACTTGGCATGGTGCAGAGCACGCTCACAAAAGCCACCTAACCTACCATTTCTCTATAAAAAAGGAGTCACTATCAGTGTTTAGTTATCGGTTGTCAGAAAGAAGAGTATCCTCTGACTGATAACTGATAACTGACAACTGACAACTATTAGAATGATAAAAGCTGTTTTCTTTGATTTTTACCAGACGTTGGGGGTTTGGGGACAATCACTTAGACCGAGAGTTCAAAAAATCGCAGAGCGGTATGCCTGTGAAATTGATTGGGAACGCTATGACACAGCACGCGGGAATCTCTATGCGGATGCGTCAGGATCAGACCCGATGACCCATGACCTCCTGGAGACGATGCAGCAGATCATTGAGAGTTACCGAGAGTTTCTGGCGGCACTCGGTGTGCGGGACTACTTGGACCAAATGACATGGGAGTTGCTACAATCTGAGCACTCCCTTTTTGCTGCCAACGCTGCTACGCTCTACGATGACACTGTCCCGACCCTTGAATATTTGCGAGACGCTGGCTTCAAGTTAGCGATTGTTTCTAATTGGGATACACCGTTGGACCCACTCACCGAACGGTTGGGAATTGCTGACTATTTTGACACGATTACTTCTTCACATGATGAACGCGTCCGGTCTGCGAAGCCGGATCCGCATATTTTTCAGTGGACGCTGAAACAGGTCGGCGTTTCAGCGGACGAAGCCGTGCATGTCGGCGATACTTATGAGGCGGATATCATCGGCGCAAAAAACGCTGGTATTCGCCCAATACTGATTGACCGAGATGGCACCCAAACTGGCAGATGGGATGAGACAATTCGGAGCTTGTCTGAATTGCCAGCGTTGCTTAACCTTGACATCTGCTAACAACCTGTTATATAATATCTCTATGGCGCAACAATATGATACGACAGGAAAAGACATCCTAAACGAACAGATCAACGAAATCGCACAGTTTGTGCTAAACGTGTCTGATGTCCAGGTACTTGCAGATCTTGACACTGAGCAGCAACTGGTCCGGGCATTTCGCACGGACATCACAAAGCGTGTCCATTTCAATGGCCACGATGCTGTTCTGCACATTGAACTGCAACTCCGCGACAGCACGGAAAAACCGATGTGGGCCCGGAACGCGCACTATCACGGGTACCTCGTCGGTGAACACCAGCTCCCTGTCTATTCCAACGTGATTTACTTTCACCCGAGCGCGGGCAAAAACGATCCGGGGGGTTATGAATATAGTTGGAATGGCTACGATTACCGGCTGAGTTATAAAGTCATACGGCTCATTGAGATAGAAGGGCAAGCAATCTTAGAGGCGAGGATGCCAGGCTTGTTGCCATTTACACCGCTCATGAAACCCCCGGACGACGTGTCTCTTGAGCAGTGGGTGCAACAATGCATTGATGCAACGGTGGCCACATCTATTGAGGCACCAACAAAAGGGAACTTACTCTACGGGCTCTCCCTCTTTGGTGGGCTTGTCCATGATCGAAGTTTATTTGAATGCATACCGGAGGAACTCATGCAAGAATCTTCTGTTTGGCAACACCAACGCGAAAAATTTATGGCACAAGGTATTGAACAAGGGGCGAAAGAGGCTACTTGCAGAAACCTCTTGACAATACTCAATACGAAATTCCACAGAGAAGCAGTGCGCGCCCTAACACCAGCTCTCGAAAATATAGACGATTTGCAACGTCTTGAGCAGCTGCTTCTCATTGCTGTTAACGTGAAAAGCCTTGAAGATTTCACGGAAGTGCTCTTTGAATAGAGGCAGCTGAAAGCGCGAGTGTCCACAAAAAAATTATGGTCCAAGCTGTTTTCTTTGATTTTTATCAAACGTTGTGTTTTCATAGGCATTCGCTTGCGGAAAACCTTGAAAGAATCGCTGAGAGATATGGCGTTGAGGTCAATTGGGAACGCTGTGACACAGCATTGAAAAGTCTCTTTGCCGGCACATCGGCACCCGCCCCTCCTACCCATTATTCTTTGCTGGAATTGTTGATGACTGTGATGACGCGAGAATGCGAATTTATAAGAGAAGTCGGCATTGAGAAGCATGTGGAACAGATAGCATGGGAGTTGTTGCAATCTGGACACTACCTCTTTGCTGCGAACAGTGCTACCCTCTACGACGATGTCGTTCCTACACTTCAGCGTTTCCGAGATGAAGGCTTCAAATTAGCGATTGTTTCTAATTGGGATACACCGTTGGACCCGCTCACCGAACGGTTGGGGATCGCCGAGTATTTTGATGCCATTATCGCCTCGCATGATGCGCGCGTCTGGTCCGAGAAACCGGATTCCCATATCTTCAACTACGCGCTTACAGCGGTTGGTGTTTCGGCAGAAGAAGTCGTCCATGTGGGAGATACATACGGGGCAGATATCGTCGGGGCGAAGAGTGTGGGCATTCGTCCGATATTGCTTGATCGGGATGGCACACAAACCGGCAGATGGAGTGAAACGATTCAGAGTCTCACTGAATTGCCTGAAATGTTGATACCACATTAGATTATGGTGAAATCGGGTCACCTGGCTGCCAACTCGGAAACCCAAAGAATTGTTGGTAAATAAAGAAAAAGACATGCCAAAAAACGGACCCTAAGGCTTCGCTTAAAACCCAATAGATAGCATAAGAGATAATTGTGATAAAAAGAGCCTGGCCCGACCTGATTTCAAAAAAGGTTTGAACTACTGCTATGAGGATAACTCCGAAACAGATCTGCCCCGCAATGTTAATCCTTTGGACTATCGGTTCGACTGAAGCCAACGCCTCAAGAGTCGTTTCTGATGGTTTTAGATCGGGAAGCAAACTGATTAAAGTGAAAATGAATTGCCCTAATGTGGCTACCAACAGAACGAGATGACACAGACCTACAACCTTAAAGAAATTTCGGAAAATGCCTTTGCTACCGCACAATAACCGACATGCAAAAAAAAGGAGAACGCTTATCAGAATCCAATTGATCAATGCCGTGGCGATACCGAGAAATCCACCGATAACCTGAATATTAAGAGAGATTTCAAGTAAATCTAAATCCAAGTATGCAAGAATATATTGTCTCTCCAAAAAGTTGATTACACCATTCAACAGAACAATTGCCAACGGGAGCCATATTTTAGGTGTCCAGTTGCAGATAGTTTTGATGAGTCGCATGCTGTTCCCTTCTTTCTATGAAAATTGACTTCGGGGTTGCAAACCCCTCCTACCAAACCGCGAGGGCAACGCCCACAAACCCTTACTCAGGCTTAATGTGTGTCAATACGGGAGAAGTAAGGCTTCATGTCCCATAATAGAATAGTGCCATCGTAGCTGCCACTTGCTAACAGGGTGCCATCTGGCGAAAAGGCAAGCGACTGAATATCGGTAGTATGTCCCCAGAAGGTGGCGATGTTTTCAACAGTAGTCATATCCCACAGACGAATGGACATTTTACCAGTCTGTTGCCACCATCCACCTGCAGCCAGATAGCGTCCGCACGGTGAAAAAGTCAACGCTGCAGGTCTCTGGGATCCCTCCGGTTGACATATTATCATCTGCGTTTCATAGGTTTTCGCGTCCCACAACCGAATTTCTCCAAAAACACCACCGACTATCAAAGTGCCGTCGGGAGAAAAGACGATTGACATCGGAACTCCAGACTGTTCGGTGTCATCTTCCAACCATTGAAGAAACATCTGAATGCCGTTTGGATCCCCTTTATACTTTGTTTTATCTTCAGGTAAAGCTAAAGATAACTCTGTAATCTGCTCACCGTTCTCAATATCCCATAACCGCGCGTTTTCTCGATCGTGTACACTGGCAATCTGCTTTCCATCAGGTGAGATCGCTATTGACCATATCCAATCTGTTATACATCATTGGAACAAGGATACGGTTTCATATATCGCGCACATATTGGCAGCAACGCCAATATGTCGGGACAGTTTTTGCTTACTGATGCTTGATTCTCGCCCAGGTCGTCGCTAATTTTCCACGCGGTTTGACGGGTGTCGGTCCATCCATCAACTGAAGGATGTCGTCGTCGCTGAGTGCCCGAGCAAAGACTCTCAGTTCATCGATAGACCCGAGCCAAGTTTGCGCATAACCGCCGTTCAGCGTGCCTATCCACACCGGCGCATCACTTTCACCTACGGCGCGGTCCGGGTGAGAAAACGTTCCTTCCAGCGTACCGTTGACGTACATCTTTCCGCGCTCTGCTTCCGGTGCAGCCCCGTCGAAGATGATCACGAAATGGTACCACACATCACTTTCGAGTACTGTCTGGGAAACCATTTGGGTCTCCCCACTGTTTAGGTTTTCCCCTTAATTTGTCCCCATGTTGTTGTTGCTTTTCCGTGAGGTTGGACGGGTAGGAGTTCTCCAGCCATTGATAATTTTATATCACCTTCGGTTAGGACACTGCTCCAGACTCTGACCTCATCGATGAGACCGTTCCAGGTTTGCGCGTACCCTTGATTGAGTGTGCCAATCCATAACGGCTCTTGACCGCTGCTAACTTCAGCTTCGGGGTGATCGACTTCGTTTTCGAGTTCACCGTTGACGTAGAGCAGTTGCTTCTTTGTTTTGCCGTCATAGACGTAGGCGAGATGCATCCATTTTTTATTTTCTAAGGTAGATGTTGATGAAATTTGTTGGCCGTCTTTGGCGTTAACCCTTGCCCAGAACTTACTCTCGTTCCACGAAAAGAGATTGTAAACATCTCCAGCCTGCCATCCTGCGCGTTTGGAGACGATTCCTCTTGCGAGAGCATCTGTCCCAAAAGGTTGAACCCAGGCTTCAACTGTCAACTGTTTCATGCCTTCGAGATCCGCACTGTGTGCGACTTCGACAAAATTCTTTGCGTCTCCATCAAATTCAAGTGCGCCGTTGATTTTGCCCTTGACCCATTTCAAATTACCTTTGATATTGGCTTTATTTCCATTGCCAGAGGCATCTTTGGGATTTTCCCCTGCACCATCATCAAAGGGTAAATAGAGCAGCAATGTCCCTTCATCAACTGCTTGTGCCGTGTAGATACCGACAACAAGTAGAAGTGCCAAACCAAAAGAAAGTATACGCATAATTGTTTCTCCTTGTTTATTTATTTAGGTCTCCTTCGGTTTCTTACTGCCTCGTCCGCACTAATTTATCTGAACAACAACTTTTGCAGTAACGTTCAAAAGTACCTTAAGGCATCCAGAGATTCCATTCCTCTTTTTTCTCCCATCTGCGGCATGTGTGGCATAAACACATATATCGAATTGCGAAACGTGGGGCTGAACTGACATTCATTGTGCCATTATGTGGTAGCAAGTGGTGAAAAAATAGGACGTCTCCCTGTTTGACAACGACCTCTATGGGTTCGCCTAAATCCATCTTTTGAAACTGTGCCCCCATATCATGGATATGGTTAGAGAACCGTGGATTGTTTTTTCGGAATTCACGGATGCGTTGTGGACCTTCGGGCCATATTATCGTCGTGCCGCTGTGTGCGTTCGCATCGGTGAGATAGGTTAGACTGGTCACTCGAAACGTCCCCGGATCTAATCGCAGGTCTCGGAAGCCGCCATCTAAATGCGGTGCTGGTCTTTTCCATTCGGCTGAAACGGGAAATTTATTGATTGCCCAGATGCCATCAGGATGCTGCCTTTCACAATGTGGGATCTCTGGGTATTCAGCAGCGAGTTGCTTAAGGATAGCGAGATAATCGGGTGTGCAACATGCCAATACATCTGGATGGGTAACACCGAAAAGTTCGGTACGAGCTCCCACGCTCTGCATGTAAAACTCAGAGTAGGATGGGTGTTTACTTTGTATAGCAAGTTCTGACTTGCCAGCTGCATCAGAAGGTTCCCATGAACTCGGATTATCGGCATCCATTCCCATCATGTGCCACATTGCTTCCGTTGCTTTTGTGACAGTTTCTTGTGAAATTAATCCGGAAAGAAGTAGATAGCCTTCTTCTTCAAATTGTGCTAATTGCTGTTCTGTAAGCATATTTGCCCCCGGATACTTTGAATTGGTTAGAAGGTTAAGATGATAGGATACAAGGAAATCGTTTTTTGATATACGCCTTCGCTCAAGCAGAGGGATTCTTGAAACCCGCCTGCACAAGGAGCGCACGCCAAGGCGTGATCGAGTTACTGAAGGTATTCTAACGTTTCTGAAACATTTTTTCTTCGGTTATATCCGTATGATCTGTTGGAAAACGCTGCATCAATCAGATACTCACTACGGTAGAACGCATCGCCCCAGAGACATAGGAGACTACTCGCTCTGCTCCGCGGGAGGTGGAGGCGGATCTATATATACTCTGCCTTGGGCTTCACCCTCTTTCTCTCTTGCTTTCAAATAATTGTAAAGTTCCTCTATAGAATTAAATTGGGCAGCAAACTCTGCTTTCATTCGATAGCATTCTTCAAGGATAGGATCTGTTTGTGGTTCAAGTTGCTCTTTCATCTGCATTTCCTCCATTAACGCCTCAGGTGTACAGAGGGTTGTTGGTTGATATCCAGCGGTTAGGCAAACGTCAGTGATATGCTGCCGCTTGGTTTCATTAACAATGTGCTTATAGTTCCAAGAAACGAGATACTCAATGCTGTGGACCACAGCAATGGCAATATGCTGTGCATCCGGTAGAAATTGCAATGGCACCGCCCCGGCATCTATCAACTTATGTACAAGTGCAGCAGCCTCTGGTGACAAACGCAATTCTCTTAGGCTCTCTAACAGTGTAGTCCGGCGTTGAGCTTCTCTTGGATCGCCACGTTCAGCTTCACCGAGAACTATCTCTGAAGTGACAAACTCAAAAACATCGGAATATTCCACCCACAATCGTCGAGTTGATCGTTGTCGATCAGATACCGTTACATCGTTACTGGGGCGTGCTACCAGGTAGCTGACCACTGTGGTTTCAATGTAAACTTTCGGTTTTTCTACTGTGTAGTGTACCATAAAACAGAGGCTTTAGCAAATCTATTTCCCGAGTTGCGAACGTAACGCCCACAACCCTTACTTAGGCTTAGTGTGTGTCAATACGGGAGAAGTAAGGCTTCATGTCCCATAATAGAATAGTGCCATCGTAGCTGCCACTCGCTAATAGGGTGCCATCTGGCGAAAAGGCAAGCGACTGAATATCGGTCGGATGACTCCAGAAGGTGGCGATATTTTCACCGGTAGCAACATCCCACAAACGGATGGACACTTTATCAATACCTAATCTATCTAACCACGATGCCCCCGAAGCGAGATACCGTCCACACGGAGAAAAGGTTAACGCTTCAGCTCTCCCGCATCCTTGTGGCAAACATATCACCATACACATCTCATAAGTTGTAGTATCCCACAACCTAATTTGCCCCAACACATCGCCTGCAATCAGGTCGCCATTGGGAGAAAATGCAATTGCTTTTGGGGTACGCTTATCTTCCGAACCTTTCTCTAATGATTTGAGTATCCTCTGAATTTGGCGGTCGTCGCCTTTATATTGAGTAGCGTCTCGGGGTCGATTTGAGGAGAGTTCAGCAATTGGCTCACCGCTCTCAGTATCCCATAACTGGGCTTTTTCTTTCTGATGCGCACTTACAAGGTGCTTTCCATCCGGTGAAAAGGCGATCGACCAGATCCAATCTGTCTCTTCTGTAAACGTTTGGAGTTCATAGTTGTGCTTAACATTCCAGATGCCTAAAACACCGTTAGCATCCGCGCTCACCAGTAGATTGCCTTTTGGAGAAAACGCGAGGGCATAAAGTACTGCTTGATGTCCAGTGAGTTCAATCGGTGGTGCTTCTGGTTTTTCAAGATTCCAGACTCTCACAATCTTATCGTAAGACGTGGCTGCTAATTTGTTGCCACACGGTGAAAAATCAATAGAGCGGATCGCATTACGACTTTCACACCTGAATGTTGTTTGCAGTTTTAATTCCTGAACGTCCCGTAAATGAACCTCACCTGACCAATATCCTGCAGCCAGTGTCTGCCCATCCGGTGAGAATTTTACGGAACCGCACACAGAATGGTGACCCCGGATAGCAGGAGGTTGGGGCGCGGGATCCCCGATGTTCCAAGTCTGCATTGTATCTGTACCGCCGATAACTGACTGCGAACCCGTCTGTGAAAAACGGAATCTCCGAACCGTTTCTTTATATGTTAAGGTTGCTACCTTTCTGATTCGCTCCACATCCCAAACGGTAAGAGTCTTTCCAGAGGCCGTCGCAGCAAGCAAAACACCGTCAGCGGAATAGGTGTACGGCACTACTTTTGTCGCCTCCGGCATTGATGTGATAATAGGTCGGGGGTCTTGAGTGGTGAGTTTGTCAACTTCCCACTTGTGGAGACCGCCATCCCAATCCGCCGAGGTTAGGAACTCGCCGCACGGTGAAAAAAGCAGGGCAATCACTATAGCCGAATGTCCGGTGAGATGCGCACGACGCTCACCTGTTTCGATATCCCAGACTGAAAAGGTATTTTCGGGGGTTCCGCTTACGAGGAGCCTTCCATCTGGAGAAAAGGCAAGAGGAATGGCAGGAAGGGGATGGCGGGGCTGCAGTTCTTCGTCAACGGTGAACTTTGCGATCTGTTCGCCGGTTTCGATATTCCAGACGTAAACGGCATCGTATCTTCCGCCAGAAGAGGCTAAGCATTGCCCATCAGGTGAAAAAACGAGCTCAGTAACTCGGTCAGGTCGACCCATCCGTTGCATTTTTGCAAGACAACGGTGATCTTGTACATCCCAAATTTTAATCCCACCGTCGGAATTGCCAGTGGCAAGCAGCGTACCCTCTGATGAAAATTTAAGGGCGGAAAGCATCCCGCGTTCTGTTTCCCATAGTGCAACAGGTTTCATCGTAGCAAGCTCATACCACCATAATCCAATCTTTGTTCCGACAAGGAGGTATTTTCCATCTGGGGAAAATTCACGCGGACCTACTATCCCGCGTCCTAATCGGGCAATCGCCCCTTCTGGGAGTGCCCAAGTGGTGACATCTGCTTTCATCTTATCTTCCTGCTTCCAAATCAACATTTTCCGCGTTGCTCAGATACCCACTTCAGTTACGAAAACGTCCAAGGCGGGTGCCTCAATTTCGAGTTCTTCTTTTCCAAAAGTCTCAATATAGAACCGAATTGCAGAGGTTACGTCCTCAACACTTTCTTCATAGGTATCGCCTTGTCCTATGACGACACCTTTCAACCCAAGCGGATAGGCGACGTAGCCATCGGTATGTTTTTCAATAATAATCTTGAAGGGTCGCATTTTGTTCTCCTTCTTTCTATGGAAATTTGTCTATTCCCTAAACCGTGAACGCAGTGCCCACAACCCTTGTCCGGGTTCACTGATGTAGAAAAAGCCTCCATCGTTGAAGCCATCGGTAAGCGTTTCGGGGTTGTATTTAGCAATCACTGCGTTGAGGGGTGCCCACTGGTAGCCAACCGATTCAATTTCGGTTTGGGTGAGGTGTTCGGTCGCGTATGTGACCTTGAAACGTCCTTCGGTACTGCCGTGAATCAGGTGTGCCGCGGCAGAGAGGTTCTCTTGCAACTCTGGGTTTTCCGAAACAGCGTTGAGTGTTACAGGTGTGCCGCGGTAGCCGTATTTTCGGATGAGCCGATCAATTTCAGCGTCCTCACCGAATTCACGTAATCCCGGCGCAATGATAATCAATTCGCCATTGTCTGCCATTGCCATCCGGGTGCGATAGATTGCTTTGTTACCGAGCCATGTACTTTTAAACTCCCTCGGATCCAAATAGACGACTACTTTTGATAACGGCGCGTCCAAGAAGGTCATATTAACGGTTCTGCTCAATTCCGCAGCGGTTTCAAAGGTCTGTGCATCATCGCCGACGTAAAGCCCGCGCATCACGCGCGCTCCAGTAGCATCTGCATCCATGACGCTCATGACATATAAAATACCGAGTTGTTTTAGGTAGTTTGCATGCGCGTAATTGAGGACTCTCCTGACAGAGGTATCGGTGCGTCCCATCAGGCGTTCCATGCCGTCTACGGCACCGAGGAAATGAGATTTGTTAATCATCTCAACGCCGCCTGCACCGACGAGGATGTTTTTAAATCCGTTGGCGATACCAATAACCTCGTGCGGAATCACCTGTCCGACAGAGATGATGAGTTCGTAGTCGCCCTCTACGAGACGGCGGTTTACGGCAACGGGTATGCTATAATCAAGCTTGCCGCCTGATACCTCTTGCACAACCTCGGATGGCACTTCGCCGAAGTGGTATAGTCCGGTCCGCCAGTTGTGGACGTGATATGTCGCTTTGGGCAGATCGCCGTACATTTCGGCAATCTGGGGTTCGGTCATGGGCGCATGTGTGCCGATAGCGGGCAATATATCAAAGGTGGTGCCGTTTGCGGTGTCCCATAATTCGTAGAGAATTTGGGTGAGTTCGCCAGCGTTCGAGTGGAGGCGTGTTATATCCGGCGGGATGACCAAAATCTTTTTCGGGATGCCGCCCAATTTGAGGAGTGCTTCGTGTAGCAGTGCACGTTTTTCTTCGGATGTGATAACAGTGTCTTTGCCACCGCGGGCAGTATAGGTCGCCATATTTTTATATTTCCTTGCGGTTCGGTCAGGCGGGTTTGGGATTTGAAGTGCTATGCCGTATATCCGCCCTCCATTTCATTACGGGCTATTGTTCTTTGTAACTATTTTACTTTTCCTTGCGGTTTAGTATGAATAAGTGGAGGCATGGAGGGACGGAAGATTGGGGCCCTATCCTTCCACCCTTCCATCCTTCCAATCTTTTTCTTTAATAGGCATCCTTAATTGTGCCCCAAGTTGTGCTGAGTTTATCCTGTGGTTCGACGGGTAGGACGAGGTCTTCGACGGAATCGCCAACAAAGATATTGTCGATATAGACGAGTCCGTAGTTGCCGAACTGACCGGTCTTGAAGTTTCCGTCTTGACCTTCGGTTGCGGGATCGATTTTGTCAAACGAACGCTTGTCTTTCCGCTCTTTCAACTTGAAGGTGAATTTGTCCCCATCAAGAATTAACTGCGCACGATACCAGACTTCGGGTTCGTTTTCCACCAGTCCAGCTTGGACTTGTGCCCAACCGCCTTGGCGTTTATAGAAGTGGTACTCTCTGCCACCTTGCCGCCGGTCGCTTAAATAAAACTTTTCGCCCTCTTGGAAGCGAAAGACGACACCCATATAAAAGTCATCGGGAAACATCATATCCCATTCGGCGACGTAATCGTCCCAGTTTTTGTCGCCAGCGACATAGATAGACCCCCCGACATCATGCCGTGATGCGTTAGATGCCTTGTCCGAGGTTTTAAGGACCTTATTGCTTGCGTCTTTCGGATCGGCAACGACTTCCGCAGTCGTACTTCCGTCGTGGCCAACTTCCCATTTGCTTGGCTCGCTCCCGATTTTATCCTTTTCAAAGTCGTCGTGGAACAGCAGTTCTGCCGATGTCTGTGTTGCTATACCGATGCAGAGCATGAACATGGCAATTTTAAGAGTAAGTTTGGTCTTCAGAAAAATTCGTCTGTCTTGAAAAAGGGATAGATGTGTGAAAATCATTTTTCTTCCTTATTGGAGTCGGGGATGTTAAAAACATCGCTAACGTAAGTCAAAGCAGGATTTGAATTTACACTGTACCCTTGGTTACAAAGGTGATTTTGATCTCAGTTTCAGTGCCATCGGCAGTAGAGACTTTACCAACAATGACATAAACGGTTTCGTAGGTGAGTTCTTTACCTTCGACAAACTCAAGCGAGCTTTTGGTGCCAGCAACGTTTGCGATCCAACCGACATCAGTCCCATCTTCCGTTTGAAGTGCGATGTTTCCAGTTACCTCTTCATTGAAAGTGATCTCGATTATTCCCTCGCTATTGATAACTACGGGATCAACATCCGTGTCACCGTCTATAATAGTGCCACCCGTGACATGCAGATCGTCGGGTCAGTCCGGCGCGGTAACTTTATAGTTCATGACCTTGGTGCCATCAGCCCAAGTGATTGTCAATGCGAGTTTACCAAGGGTGAAGGGACCTGTGATAGCCGCAGTTTTGCCTGTGATCTTAACAGTGCCAGGATTTACCATGATATTACCGGGTGCGTTGTCGAAGGTAACCGTAATAGTTCCATTCGTGGCAATCTGGCCACCGGATGGGGATGCACTGACGAGGTTAACTGGGACGGGTTCATCTGTGACGATGTCATCATCGCCGCCGCAGCCAGTGAGCATTGAAACAGCGAGCAAACCTGTCAGTAGTAGTACAAAGTTTCTAAACAATTTTGTCATTGTAACTTCACCAACAGAGAGATTGGGGAACAAGCGCGACTATGCGGAAATTGCTGTTACACGACGTTATTTTCCAGAATGCCGATGCCTTCAATCTCAATTTCAACGACATCACCGGCTTTCAACGCTGTAGTTGTGCCGGGGGTACCGGTAAAGATTGCATCACCGGGTTCAAGGGTTATCGCCTGTGAGATGAAGCTCACAACCGTCGTCACTGGGAAAATAAGGTCTGCGGTTGTCTGTTTTTGAACGACTTCGCCGTTGATACGGGTCTCCAATTGTGCGTCCGTATAGTCAACATCAGTCGCGATAACGGGACCTATGGGGCCGAAAGTATCCGATGCTTTAGCGCGCCACCACTGCATATCATTGCTCTGCCATGTACGTGCGCTGACATCGTTGCCGCAGGTCACGCCCAAAATATTGGCAGCTGCCTCTTCGGGTGTCGCCTTTCGTGTCTGTTTCTTCATAATGACGACGAGTTCACCTTCGGCGTGCACTTCGTCATCACCCTCTGGCAATTCAATATTGCCGCCCGGATCGTTGATACAGGAGGGCGTTTTGATGAAGATTTCGGGGTTTTCTGGTTCCGGTGCTCCATCTAAATGACTCCGATAATTCAAGCCGACAGCTAACACTTTTGTCGGTGTTGTCGGTGCGAGGAGTTTGACATCCCCTAATGCTACAGTATCACCTGTTTCGCTATATTCACCAAACGGGCATCCCGATAGTACGTTCAGATTTTCTCCTGAAACAGTGCCGTAACCAATTGTGCCATTTAATTCATATCTTGCCAACTTCATAGTAGTCTCCTTTTAGATTTTCCGGCGTAGTTTGCAAGCCGAGGTATGTCATATTTTAACGTGTATACGGTGGTCTGTCAATTTATTTTTTGAATAGCGTGCGTTCAATGGCATGTCTCTATCATAATTTGACATTCCACTCGAAATGTGCTACAATTCCTTTAGGAACGTGGCGGTTGGTTTTCTGCAGTAAGGCATAAGCAAAAACGTAAGTCCGTAACGTAGTGGAAGGCGGGTTTAAGGAAGGCACGTGATAGATAGGACGCATGTCGTTCCTCCGCAAGGTAAATTAAAAATATGATAAAAGTTGGAATTGTTGGTGCATCAGGCTATAGCGGTAGCGAGTTGTTACGCTTTCTCGCTAACCATTCTGGCGGGCTGCAGGTCGCACTCTGTACCTCTGAAACCTATGCTGGGCAGTGTATTGACAGTGTCCTCCCGAACCTCCGCGGGTTTCTATCGTCCGCATTTGAACCCTTAGACCTTGATTCCCTCAAAGAGAGAGTAGATGTCGTTGTGCTTGCTGTTCCGCACAAGGTGGCGATGGCGTTCGTGCCACAAATTCTGGCACAAGGTCTACGCGTCGTGGACTTTAGTGCTGACTATCGACTTGGCGATGCCGAAATCTACGAAGCGTGGTATCACACTGAACATACAAGCGCGGAACTCATGCCGCAAGCGATATATGGGTTGCCGGAGCGGTATCGTGCCAAGATTCGGGATGCCCAACTTGTGGCGAACCCAGGATGTTATCCGACGAGTGCCATACTTGCGGCGATGCCTTTGGTCGCTCAAGGTATTGTGGAATTGGACTCCATCATTGTTGATTCCAAATCCGGCATTTCGGGTGCCGGTCCGAAACCGCGTGAAAATACACATTACCCGAATCGAGAGTCTAACGTTGTCGCCTATAATATCGGTTCGCATCGGCATACACCGGAAATTGAACAGGAATTAGGGGCTGTTGCATCGGAAACCCCGGTTCGTGTGACGTTCACGCCGCACCTCGTTCCGATGACGCGGGGTATTCTCAGCACTGTTTATATGCGTCTCACCGAGGAGATGTCCACTGAAGAGGCCCTCAGCATATACTCCGGTTTTTATGAGCATGAACCGTTTGTTCGGGTGCTTCCGTCGAATACATACCCGGAGACAAAAGCGGTGCTCGGCAGTAATTATTGTGATGTTGGGCTTGAAGTGGATACGCGGACCCGCCGCGTCGTCGCAATGGCAGCGATTGATAACCTCGGTAAAGGTGCTGCCGGTGCTGTTGTGCAGAATCTCAATCTGATGTTCGGTTTCAATGAAACCGATGGGCTGAAGGTACCGGGGATGATACCGTGAGTGGTTATCAGTACGATTTTTTCAAAAAATCTTTCGGTTGTCAGTTATCGGTTAAAGAGGTTTCTTGTGGCAGGAACAGGAAACGTCCCTAACACAGTGTCTTAACCGAAAACCGAAAACCATTCCTCTGAGAACTATGACTCCGAAAATTATGATTGTTGCTGGAGAACCCTCTGGTGACTTGCACGCTTCTCATGTTGCTCGGCAACTCAAGGCACTGTGTCCGGATATAACGCTCTTCGGCATGGGGGGCGACCAGATGGCAGCGGCATCAGTCAAACTTGATTTTCACATCCAAGATTCCGCTGTCATGGGTTTTGCCGATGTTGTTACTGTCCTACCGATGTTCCTACGGAAACAGGCATATCTGAAACAGCGTATCCGTGAGGACCGCCCGGATGTGCTCCTGCTCGTAGATTTTGCTGAGTTTAATATGCCGTTAGCGAAATTCGCGCAGCGGCACGGTGTATCCGTTGTCTATTACATTCCACCAAAGGCGTGGGCGTGGCGTGCGAACCGTGCTCGGAAATTGGCAAAGTGGGCAAACGTCGTCGCGGCGATCTTCCCTTTTGAAGCGGAATTTTACCGAAACTCAGGGGCGAACGCAGAATTCGTAGGACATCCGCTCGTCGATTTCGCACGGACACCCCTCAGCACACAAGTGGCACGCGAACGTCTTCATATATGTGAAACGGAAGATGATCCGGAGGCGCCTGTTATCGGGTTGATGCCAGGGAGTCGCCGTTCCGAGATCCATCACATCTTTCCAGTCATGCTGAAAGCCGCTGCGAACATCGCTCAGGTCTATCCGAATGCACAGTGGATTCTCCCGTTAGCTCCCGGAATTTCACGCGACCTCATTGCAAAACACCAGCAGGAACTGTGTAGGGGCTGGGTTACCCAGCCCCTACAGATCCCGTCCATTAAGATTGTGGAAAATCAGACCTATCAGGCGATGCGGGCATCAACGCTGCTGCTGGTTACTTCCGGCACGGCGACGCTTGAAGCAACCTGTATCGGTACGCCGATGATTATACTCTTTTGTACGGCAGCACTCAACTGGCATATCATCAAGGCGTTGACCCCTCTAAACCGGAGCGGACTTCCTAATCTCATTGCTGGACGTGACATTGTCCCGGAGCTGCTACAGACGGAACTGACACCGACTGCCTTGACGGCGTTGGCACTTGATTTGCTGAAGCATCCACAAAAACGGGAAACACAACGAGAGGCACTTCAAGCGGTTTATGCGCAGCTCGGCACAGCCGGTGCCGCTGAACGTACTGCTGAATTGGTGTTGGATGCCGCAAAAAGTCTGTAAAGTGCTCTAAAGTGCCTAAAGTTGTTAGGAAGCCTTCTTTCAACTTTACAGATTTCGTGACTTTAGTACACTTACAAACTTCGTTCACTATGAAACTCACACACCCTTTCGATCTTACCTCGCTCCAGAAAAGGCTTCTTGCCAGTCCCCTACGTTTCTTATTAATCCCGCTGAGTTGGCTATACGGTGCGAGTGTATGGCTACGGAATCGACTTTATGCACTTGGACTGTTTAAAGTGCTCACGCTACCGTGTCGCGTCATCAGTGTCGGTAATATTGTTGTTGGTGGGACGGGGAAAACACCTGCTGTTATTGCGCTTGCGAAACACCTTCAAACAGAGAAGGTACGCGTCGCTATTCTGCTGCGCGGTTATAAACGTCAATCGCGTGAAAAGGTAACAATCGTTTCCGACGGTGAAAGGGTGTGCGCTTCCTTAAAAGAGAGCGGCGATGAAGCATACATGATGGCGAAACATCTCAGCGGTATTCCGATTATTGTAAGCCGTCAACGCTATCAGGCAGGACAGGTCGCGCGTGAACGTTTTGGTGTGGATGTCCTACTTCTCGATGACGGGTTCCAACACCGGCAGCTTGCGCGTGATGTTGATATTCTTACTGTCTCCACGAGATGTCCTCTCGGCAACTCGGCGAAATTGCTGCCCGCAGGGACCTTACGTGAATCCCCTACGGCTCTCCGACGTGCAGACATCATCCTATTGACACATACAGATACGGCTGACGGATCGCTACACGCGAAAGAGACAGTGAAGCGATTAGCACCGAATGCACTGATTCTGGAAAGTGTCCACCAACCTGTCCATTTCTATCCTTTGCGAAAGTCATGTGATCATGATCATCGTGATGGCATGCTTCCGATAGCATCCGCCCAAAACGCTGAAGAAAGAGATTCCCGCCCTGCTTCGGAAGCGGTTAAGGGAAAACGGGTTCTCGCAGTTTGTGGGATCGGAAATCCAGCCGCGTTTACCACGACGCTCATGCGGTGTTCCGCAGAAAGTGTAGAATTATTGGCATATCCCGATCATCACGTTTATACAGAGGCGGACTTTGCACGGATTGATACTGTATTTCAAGCTGCGCGGGCGGATCTGATTGTCACAACGCAAAAAGATGAGCAAAAATTGGAAGCGTTTGTGGGCGACCAGGAACTTCCGATATTCGTGCTTGAGGTCGCGTTGATTATCACAGAAGGCGTTGAGAAACTTTTAGAGTTGTTGGTTAAGAGGTTGTAAGTTAAAAGGATTTTAGTGAATCCTAACGCCTCTTTACTTATAACTTATAACCCTAAATATTACCTGATAGGTCTCTCTAACTTGCGCGTGGAACGTTGCTTATCCAGCCATTTGACAGAGAAATGGAGCAGGTTTTCCATGATTTTGTCGTTGATGCGTACATCCTCTTCTGTCTCATTCTTCAAGCTCGTAACAATGTATAAACCTTTCTGGAAGGGGAGAAGGAGGAGTGCCGATGCGTTTTCAAACCCGTCACTTGGCAGTCCAGCTGCAGCGATGTTGGTTTTAGCGAGAGATGTCCATTTCCCGAGTGGATCGAGCCACATATCATCGAGTCGAATCAGAGGTTGTTCCATTGCCTCCGGGTCGGCGTGGTGGTTTCCATTCAGTGAATTCGGGTATTGGAAGATACGTGAACGTTTCCCGCGGGATGTGGGAAATAACTCATAAGTTTCGTCACATGCGATGCCGGTGAGCGGTTCCGGTATCCATCCAGTGCCACGGCGCTGTTTAGTGCTGGCTGTGATATCTTGTCCAGAAACGATAGCGATCCCACCTTGGCTAACGAAATTTTTAATCCGGTGTTCAGTATCAATGTTCAGTCGGTAGCCGGCTTTGTAAATTTCACCGTTGCCGATCCACAAAATATCGGTTTTCGGGAGTCGATCGGTGCGTAGATCCGGGACCTCCCTATAAATCATGTGATGTTCCTGAATATATTCAAAACGTTGGAGGATAGGAAATTCGACTGTAGAGGTATTACCGGTAAATGCCATAAGTTTGATTGGCATTGCCATCTGGACTTCTGAGCGTGTGACACCGGGTGTCCTGGGAACCCCAGTATTCGGTTTCCAAAACTTGGTGTTAAAGTGAGCATTTATGCCGCCGACGATGCGGTTACGTATCAACTTTCGGCGGTGTGCGCGCTGTTCTGCGGTATCTAAACTGCGTCCGGGATAAACGAGCGGTGCTAACGCCTCGTGCCGAACGGCGTTACTGTGTATCTGCTCAACGATAGAGGCGTGCGCTGTAATCTTAGCGCGATTTGTGGGTAGGAGCCTCTTATGAATAGGAAATCCGTGACGGAATTTATTATCAAAGCGGCGAAAAGCGTTTTCAACATCCCATCGCCGACTGTAACTGGTATCGATTGTCTTCAAATCGATGCGTTCTTCGTTGACGTTTGTCACGTATCCGTGGACGACATTGATACCGTGGATAGGCTTACCCTCTTTGTCTGCGATGGCGATGTCCTCGGTATCGCTCATGTCCAGGATTGTGTCGGTCAAGCCGCTTAAACTGAAGAGTTCGGGTTGATATTTCTCTGCGCTTTCGACGATGGTGCAATATTTTTTCGGGAAAATGATATCAGCATCCCGAAAAGAGCGGAAATCGAGTTTAATCTTTTTATAATTTCTGATCGTAAGTCGCTCCCGCGCTCTAATCCGTTGAAACGGGCCTACGTTGTGTTGCGCCACCGGTTCAATTTTAAGTTTTTGAACACTGAAGGCTTGAATATGGTATTTGAATTCAAAGTTCCTTGCCCATTGGGGGGCCCCGTCGTGCAGCACGACATGTCCCAGTTGAATTTGGT
>CAZQIP010000318.1:0-4509 GCA_964593655.1 uncultured bacterium
GAGGGGAGACAACCGGATTCTCTGTACTGCCAGACCCCACACCGTGAGGTAGTAATGCATTGTTCCCTGTCCCTCCGTTGACATGTTGTCCATTGGTGGCAAAACAATTTCTATATTTGGAATTGCAATCAGTCTTCGACCACCCATGAGTAGTATAAAGCCAATACTCTCTACCACAACCAAGAGGCTTGTGCCTCTCTTTAGCGTTTGAATAGCAGTTATAGTAGAAATTATTACACCCCACGGCATCCGTGGCGGTCGGGTCCCCGGTGCCACCACACAAAACACGATGTGTGTCGCGCGCAGCGGAAGGCAGATCAAACTCCCTACCACACCCGTTCCCCTCACCATATTCTGCATAACTGCCACAAATGAAGTCCGAAGGCTCGCTAGGTATCCGATAGGTCGCTTGTAGTACTCCGTTATGCACATGACTTGTGGTAGCACTGTTCTTATGATATACTGCGGGATAACTAGGGTTACTTTCGATCATATTCAAAACCTCAGCGGATGTCCATCCAGTATGTCCAGCAAACATAGAGATATATGTGTCGTATGTATCGTTGTACGTCGTACGCGACGCTTCAAGATCACATATCTTGCTCTGCAGTGACAGAATTGCAGATTCATACGCAGATTCAAGCGAAGTTTGTTCCGTAATACTACTCCTTAAACCCAATACATTTATAGCGCTACTGATGGTTGCAGTAACAGAAATCGTACCGTTACTTATAACCGTTTGAACGGCAAGTGCCAGCAGCGAGGATGCCATGACAACTCCACCATTATCGATTTTGGTTCGATTCTTCGCATATTCCGAGTTCGCATGACTATACAGAAACGAGGCAATTAACGCATCAAGCATATCCTCATCAGCTATTGTTTTTGTGTTTTCTACGCCTTGCTCCGCAACACCCAAGTGTTCGTCAGTACCAGCATCTGCGACAGGGATTGTCCAAAGGGACACGAAAACGAGCAGTAATGTTATACCTATAAATCTTCGTTTCACAAGAAGTTTCTCCTTTATTTATCCATCAAAGGGTTATCGACCCGACGCTTCGAGTTCAAATGGTAAGAGTGGGCGCGCGCTTTCCGGGTTTATACCATCTGCCTCAGTGAAAGTTGTACGTATGGGGTTAAAGTAAAATTTATCGAACAGGGGCCACGTTATTTTCCTCAAATCGAGATTACGGGCGTATTCCCAGACGTTTTCTCCAAATCCAGCATCATAGGACCGCTGTAAGGCATCGAAGAAATCAACCTCTGCTTTGACGGCTCGGATGTACTCAGGGTGGTCGGTCTGTCCAGTAGATTGATAGTATATCATAAGATATACGGATCGTGCGAATTCCGCTGCCTCTTGGTCATCCGGTGGAAAGGGTGGGATGTGGTCAGCACTCCAATGCCCCCGCTCTTTACCTTGTTGACGCAACGCTTCTACAGGATGGCGATCCAACAGCTCCGCATGATACGTCAACGCAATCGCAGACTGAGAGGGGTCGGAAACCGCTGCGGCTGCTTCGGATGTCTCGACTTCCGCTGGAACTTCCGAGACGACGGGTGCATCATGCGGTCCCTCGTGCCAAGTACCATCGGCGTGGACGTGTCCACCTTGCGAGGTATCACCTTCAGGCACTTCGGTTTCCTTCAGTTGCTCGGTCGGTTTCTCAGGTTCAACCACCTTGTAAATCACAATCGGGTCTTTCGGTGGCTGCGTCGCGAGCAGGTAAAGCCCCACGCCTGCTATTGCCACGATAAACACCGACAGCGGTAACCAGTATTTTCGGATAAACATTTCATTTCTCCTTTGTTCTTCGTCCGTGTTTATCGCCTGTCCGCGTCCGGACAGAGCATCGGTTGACACGGCGGGGGTTCTTGTTGGGGTTGACAGATTTCGGGACTTCGGCGACACGGGGTCTGTGCCGCATTTTTTACGCGCACGGCATAACCAAACGTCGCCAGAAGTAGAAAGAGAACAACAGGGATCCATCGCAAAACGCGGTCTTGCATCCGTCAGGCACTCCTTCCTAAGCGGGTGCCGGTCCCTATGAAAATATAACCGACAACGTTCCTTAAAGCTTCCCGACCCAATGCTCGCCATGGGTGAGCTGCTGCTTGAAAAGGTAAAGCAGCGACGAAAAACAGTAAAGTCAGAATACAAGATAAAGCCTTAAGAATCATTTTACACCATGCCTTCCTTTCTTGTCAAAAAAAAATAAATCAATAAGTAACCAAGACACAACGCGAACGAGCCAACAGTGCTATCTATCCGTTCCCTTATTAAACTCGGAGAAATCCAAGTCCAAGCCCTCTGCATCCGCTGCTTTCCAAGCTGCTCCCCAGGCTTTGAGTTTCTGCTTTGCCCGAGACAGCCGATTTCTTACAGATCCCACAGAGACATCACATATTTCGGCAATTTCCTCGTAACTCTTGTTGTTTTGAAATTGTAGATGGAGCATTTTCTGCTCTAATTCAGGCAGTTGCCCTATCGCTTCACGGAACTTTTCATAGCGTTCTTCATAGGACGTGTGATCCTCCGCTATCTGATTCGCGTCGGCAGCTGTAGTTTCTACATCAGCGAAGAATTCTAACAGGAGACGTTTCTTCTTATTGTTTTTCCTATGCCAACCCGCGATAAGTTGGTTGGCGATACTGAACATCCAGTTCAAAACATTCTCAGGTTCTCTAAGCGTTTTTAAATTCTCTTTCGCTTTGAGGAATGTGTCATCGGTGAGTTCCTCAGCATAGTGCCAGTCGCCTATTTTCTTGAAAATATACCGGTGGAGACGTTGCTTGTGCCGCTTATAAAGTGCACCAAAAGCCTCTTCATCTCCAGATAAGATTTGGCGAACGAGGCTTGCATCCGATCTTTGTTCATTCGTCACTTGACATAGAGTCACTCCAGTTGAAAGCAGGATTGCGAACCTTATAGTAAAACCTGTAATTAATTGGGGACTCTCAAACAGTCTGAATACCTATAACAGGCATTCAGACTGGCACAAACTGGGAAGTTTATGCTACAAAGATGTCCACTTATTTATCGACTTCACTATAAAAGGAGAAAGGTTTTGTGCTTTCATAAGATATGAATGCAGATTTCGTTGGGAAATCTCATAAAGACACAAATCTTATTTAAGAATTTAGCGTACTGGCATACTTTATATAACTACTGTTCCTTAGAGACTCCTTTTTTCAATCAAAAACGTGCCTAAAAGGGAAAAAAATGAAAATTTAAGTTTTTATGTGGGATCAATTGTCCGAATTAGGTTTCTGGCTGTAGGGTCTGAAAAGCGGTTTTGCCTCTGATGTAATCCAATTTGCGCTTGACGACACCAATAGAGATCTATAAAATAGGTGTACCTGATACAGTAAGGAGCCGTACA
The DNA here is from genome assembly GCA_964593655.1 of uncultured bacterium. Taxonomy (GTDB): domain Bacteria; phylum Poribacteria; class WGA-4E; order WGA-4E; family WGA-3G; genus WGA-3G. The sequence goes on from CAZQIP010000318.1 coordinate 3,384, forward strand.
ATGCCGAACTTTACAGCAGAAGAACTCACCGAAATTTGCCGCAACGTCTTTGGAAAATTGAATATCCCCACAACTGAAGCGGAAATCGTAACCCGTTCTATGGTGGATGCGAATCGTGTCGGACACGATTCACACGGCGTTATCCACCTCGCAAAATATGTACGTGAATTGGAAGCAGGATTAATTCAACCCAATGCGCCAATAGAGATGCTGCACGCATCCGCATCCATCGCAGTATTAGATGGGAATTGGGGGTTCGGTCCTGTGATTGCGACGCGCGCCGTTGAATTGGCGATTGAGAAGGCAAAACAGACGGACATCAGTTCCGTTGCTGTCTCACGGTGCAATGAGGTGGGTCGGTTAGGTGAATATGCGTGTCTCGCAGCGGATGCGGAGATGATTGGGTTGCTCATGGCAAACGACCACGGCGGTGGTACTTGCGTCGCGCCGCACGGTGGCGTTGAAGGCAGGCTCTCTACGAATCCGATCGCGTGTGCTGTGCCGATTGAGGGGCAAGATCCGATCGTGTTGGATATGTCCACAAGCGTTGTCGCATCCGGCAAGATTCGGGTTAAACAGCATCAGGACGAGGCTCTTCCGCACGGTTGGTTGATTGACGCAGCAGGTGAGTCAACGATAAATGCAGACGACTTCTATAGCACGCCACCCGCTGCTTTATTACCGTTCGGCGGGATTGCTGCCCACAAAGGATTTGGTCTGAGCGTTATTGTTGATATTCTGGCAGGTGCGCTCACCGGTGCCGGGTGTAGCCAAGGCGCGGATGCCCGCGTCGGCAATGGGTTGTTTGTGCTTGTCATCAACGTTGCGAGTTTTAGAGGGTTTCCGGGGTTCAGCGCGGAGATCGAGCGTTTTATAGAATACCTCAAATCGGCGAAACGCGCTGCTGGTGTTGAGGCAATTCGGATGCCGGGGGAACGCGGTTGGGAAGAACAACGCAAGCGAGAACGGGAAGGTATTCCGATAGACACGGAAACGTGGGAGCAAATTCAGGCTCTGTAAATTAACGTGAGTTTGATTCAGGGGCTCTCTTTTGTATACTAAAACCGTAGCCCGTAATGAAATTATGCCTTAAATGGCATAATTTGTCTTAGCTTTACATTTGGAG